>JBGTCB010000518.1:0-2910 GCA_041748995.1 Saprospiraceae bacterium
GCATTACATGAGTAAAAGTCGAAGAGGGAAGAACATATTAAAGCGTAAAACGAGCAGCAAGAAGCTCAAGCTGTCATTAAATAAGATATATGACTGGATCAAAGTGAATAGACACTTGCCAATCAAAGAACTTATCAATGAAATGAACCGAAAGATAAGGGGCTATTATGAGTATTATGGCATCACTTTCAACAGTCGCAGCCTCGAGAAGTACTTTGTACAAGTAAAGCGCATGCTTTATAAGTGGATAAATCGCAGAGGTGGAAAGCGACTTGACTGGGAGAGGTATTCCAATATTGTCAATAAATGGCTGCCTTTACTACGTCCAAAAATATATCACAGCTATCTATTAGCGAAACCGTAATTGGAGGAACCGTGTGCGGGAAAACTGCTCGCACGGATCTGTGGGGGTGCGGGGAGGTAACGAACCGCACTACCCGGACAACAGCCTCCCGGTCAAGGTGGTCGTCAATCACAACAGGCTTCCTGCTTTCACCAGCCGAAGATTCTCGAAATGATCGTACTTTTGACTTATGGCTGTTTTATCAGTGACTTCTATCGATCATTAGACCAATCTATCTGTTATGAAAAGAACTTTATTCCTTTTTTTATCCATCACGACGCTCAGTCACGCAATCTTTGCGCAAGAAAAAGTACCAGCTGACAGATTTCAATTGCTCGATATTTTTGAGTTAGAGTTTGTCTCTGATCCGCGGATTTCTGCAGATGGCGAGCGGATTGTTTATGTGAGGAATTTCAAGGATATCATGAGTGATGCCAATCTGGCTAATATCTGGATGATTAACAGCGATGGCAATAATAATCGGCCCATCACCACCGGAAACCAAAATGACCATAGCCCTGTGTGGTCACCGGACGGAGAGAAAATCGTTTATCGCTCTGCAAGAAATGGAAGATCCCAACTCTATCTGCGGTGGTTGACTGATGGCTCAGAACAACAACTCACTAATACCTTACGAGGTCCCGGACAACCCTACTGGTCACCGGATGGACGCTGGTTGGCATTTACTATGAGTGTTCCGTACGAAGAAAAACCATTGGTTAATTTACCCGCCAAACCAAAAGGTGCCAAATGGAATGATCCCCCTAAAGAAATTACCAAACTACAGTACCGGAATGATGGAGCGGGCTATGCTGAAAATGAATACAGCCAGATTTTTTTGCTGACCGTTGATGGGGGCACACCCATTCAGTTGACCGATGAACCTTACAATCATTTAGGAGCACTGAGCTGGTCAAAGGATAGTAAGAGCATTTATTACAGTGCAAACCTTCATGAGGACCGGGACTTTGATCCCGCTAATAGTGAAATTCATCGCCTGGATATCACAACCCGGGATTATGTCACCCTCACTACCCGCAAAGGGCCGGACCTTCGACCTGTAGTTTCTCCGGACGGGCGACGAATTGCCTATTTGGGAAATGACGAACATTACCAGGGCTACCAACTTACCCGTCTTTATTTGATGAATGCAGATGGTTCACAGCCTCAATGTATTTCATGCAATTTTGACCGTGATGTAGATGATATGACCTGGTCTGCAGATGGCAGAAGCCTTTTTATTCAATACGATGATGAGGGAAATACCAAAATAGCTTCACTTACCATGGATGGTAAAGTTCAGGATGTGGCCAAAGAAGTGGGAGGATTGAGTTTAGGACGTCCTTATAGTGGCGGAAGTTTCTCTGTAGCCGGGAATGGTATGGTTGCTTACACCCATAGCACTCCTGAACACCCGGCAGAGCTGGCTGTAGCGAGCGGTCTTTCTAACATGAAAAGATTGACAAACCTGAATTCAGATTTGTTTCAATTCAAAAAGCTGGGTAAGGTGGAGGAAATCTGGTATAAATCCTCTTTTGACCAGCGTGATGTTCAGGGATGGATCTGTTTTCCGCCTGATTTTGATCCATCGAAGAAATATCCTCTGATCCTGGAAATTCATGGTGGACCTTTTGCCAACTATGGTGACCGGTTCACTGCTGAAATCCAGCTTTTTGCAGCTGCCGGATATGTTGTATTGTATGCGAATCCTCGTGGAAGCACCAGCTATGGTGAGGAATTTGGAAACTTAATTCATCACAATTATCCCAGTGAAGACTACGATGATCTGATATCGGGTGTCGATGCGGTTATCGCAAAGGGCTATATTGATCCTGAGCGTTTGTACGTCACCGGTGGAAGCGGCGGGGGTGTACTTACCAGTTGGATTGTTGGTAAAACCGATCGCTTTAAAGCGGCGGTGGTCGCGAAGCCGGTGATCAATTGGTACAGCTTTGTACTTTATGCGGATGGCCCGGCTTTTTTCTACAAATATTGGTTTCCGGGGAAACCCTGGGATCATCCCGAGCACTATTTGAAGCGGTCTCCAATATCGCTGGTAGGTAATGTAAAGACTCCGACCATGTTATTGACCGGAGAATCGGATTTTCGAACCCCCATCGCAGAAAGCGAGCAATATTATACGGCCCTAAAAATCAATGGAGTTGAAACGATGATGGTTCGGGTGCCTAATGCCGGACATGGTATTGCAGATCAACCCAGCAATCTAGTAGCGAAGGTGGCTTATATTCTGGGGTGGTTTGGGAAGTATAGATAGGTATTGTGGTTTTTTGGTGTTGTGGTGTTGTGGTGTGTTGTGGTTGAACTGTTGAATTGTTATTGTTTAATCGTTTAATTGTTCCTTCCGGAGAAAAGCATTAAACAACGAGAAGTTCTTACATCGCATTGATGTAGGTGTGGTGTGGTGATAGGGTATTGTGGAATTATGGTATTGTGGTGTTGTGTTGTGGTTGAACTGTTGAATTGTTTAATCGTTTAATTGTTCCTTCCGAAGAAAAGCATTAAACAACGAGAAGCATTGAATGGTTGGTGTGGTATTGTGGTATTGT
>JBGTCB010000519.1:0-3752 GCA_041748995.1 Saprospiraceae bacterium
TTTTTGATTTGTTCCGGAATCGAAACTGAAAAGCCTGATGTAGAAATGAATCCGCGATCATCCAACGGTTAAAGGCAAAATCCGGAGCCGGATCATTGATGGAGAAGGTATTCGGAAGTCCCTCTGATTGCCAGACCCTGACCCAGGCACCGGATTCATTTCGAAAATCCACCACCAATGAATCAGGAATCCTAGGTTTGATGCCTACACCTTTTGGCTGAGCGAAAAATGAGAAATAAACTTCCGACTCACCTGAAAGGTCGATAAAAGCAGAAGTGAGATTATCGCTAAAACCTGCCGCTCCGTTGTATGGACTGCCGTGGGCATCCAGGCCATCGAAGGTTGCAATTCCGACGGTTAGTGGCCTTTCCGCCAGTGTGGTGTTTACATAAACATCCTGATCCAGCCAGCGCGTTGAATCCGGATAAGGACCACTATCAGAAAAATCATCCACAAAAGGAAGAGGAAGGACCGGACCACTGATAAAAGCAATTTCATATGAATCGCAGAGACCGTTAGAGTCACATATTTCCATGCAGATGATATCCGTGGAACGGGTACCACTATGTTGGTAGGAAACACAGGTATCCCCGGGAGTGAAATTTCCCTGAGTATCATTTTTACAAAACTGGTAAGTAATCGCGGAAACATTGTTTTGCAGCATCTCATCGTCAGGACAAAATGTGGCATTTCCACCTACTGGCAGATATACTTTTATCACAGCCTCACCATTCGTTCGCTTGTGATTATTTCTTTGGTGGAGCAAGGGGTTTTCCTTCAGGCTAATCTCCTCTAACTGGGCCTGGAGATTGAAACTGAGAAATAAAATGATGGATATTGTGAGGTAAATTTGCTGTTGGCTAGTTATCACAATGGTCCGGCTTGTTTTGGGTGAGATAAATTTTAATCGTATCGCCTGTATAAACCCTGCTGTCTGGCAGAGGGTCCTGATCATATATAAAAGCTGCGTCAGTATTATGAACCGTTCCATCGCTTACCTGCTCTCCAATCGCCAGATTTAATGTTTGCATTTGAAAAACCACTTCATCATATGATTTGCAGGTCAGGTCAGGCATATTGAGTGACCCTCCTGTATATTTTGAGAGAATCATTTCCAGGGTTCCCCCTTTATCAATCAGGACATCGTCCTTCTTGATATCGGTACTGATGATTGTCTCTCCTTTATAGATGACTTCGAGAATATGGTCGGGAGCTCCGGCATCATACTTACGACCCACGATTTTTGTATTGATTTCAAAACCTTGTTTTAATTCTTTCATTTTACGTTCGTAGCTCTTTCCGTACAAAACCGGCAATCTTCCCAGCGGAATTTGATCGGCAGTTTCTTTTGTGACTGTAACGTAAATCTTTCGCTTCTGTTTTACTTTGCTTTCTGCTTTAGGGTTCTGATCGATGATGATCCCTGCCTCTTTACCAACCATAAAAACCGAGTCAACAACTTTGATCTGGAATGACTTTTTACGGGCATCCCTTACAGCATCCTCATAATATTCTCCGATATATTCAGGCATCATTAGCGATTGGCCATGATGAGTATACCAGCGCAAAAAAAGCATGACAATGAGAAGAATACCAAAAAGGAAGAGTGCAATTAAGCCAAGATTTCTCCAGAGCATAATATCATATAAAGTCTAATCGGGTTTTTAAAAACATTCGATCTGGTCAATAAAACAGCTAAGCCGGTAAAGGTAATCTTTAATTGCCTAGCAACATATATGGTAAAAGAATATGTTTATCATCCTAAGGGCACCTCTATTGACTTGTCTGGCTTGCATCTTATCAAATTTTTCTCATTCAGAGCAAATACAGGTTCCCCTAATTAATTGATATTTGTTAATTGAAATCTCAGGGAAAAAACGCCACACAGCAACTAGTTTTTCAATCTCTCTAAATGGTGTTGCATTTGAATGAATAAAGAAATCCTTCGACTGGCAATTCCAAACATCATAAGCAACGTATCAGTGCCCCTTCTTAGTACCGTAGATACTGCCTTGATGGGTCATTTATCACAAATCCACCTGGGAGCCGTAGGCCTGGGAGCCATGATCTTTAACCTGATCTATTGGAATTTCGGCTTTCTGCGAATGGGTACCACCGGAATGACGGCCCAGGCTTATGGTGCAGGACAGTCCCGGGAAATTTCCAGTCTGTTAGGCCGGTCACTACTGGTGGCCATGGCAATTGCTTTCTTGATCCTTATCTTGAAATCTCCTATTCAGGCCCTGGGAATCTGGTTTCTCCAGGTAGAAGAAACGCAGGTTGAATTAGTTGCGACATATTTTAATATACGGATCTGGGCGGCTCCGGCTACCCTGGCAACTTATGTCATTTTCGGTTGGTTTTTTGGAATGCAAAATGCTGTTTTTCCCTTGATTTTAACCATCGTCGCCAATCTGGTCAACATTGTGCTGAGTTATGTCCTGATCCGTTACTATGGCATGGATATCGACGGCGCCGCGTGGGGGACCGTCATCGCCCAATACAGTGGCCTGATCGTTGCTGTGGTTCTGCTCCGGCGTAAATACTCGTTTTATCTAAGGAATATTGGAGATCATCTCTTTTCTGAAGCATCCAATCTGCTTAAATTCTTTGCTGTCAATCGTGATCTCTTTATTCGTACCCTCAGCCTCACTCTTGCGTTCGCTTTTTTCTACCGTCAATCGTCGATCGCCGGTGCGACGATCCTTGCAGTCAACGTGGTCTTACTGCAGTTGATCAATTGGATGTCTTATGGTATTGATGGATTTGCATACGCCGCCGAAAGCCTGGTCGGAAAATACAAAGGTGCACAAAATCAACACCAGGGCAATGTCGCAATCCGATTGGTGATGATATGGGGCCTGGGATTCGCTCTATTTTTTAGTGTTACTTATGCTCTCTGGAGTGAAAGCATTTTTAGGATTTTTACGAATCAGACACTGGTCATTGAAGCCAGCAAACCCTATCTCTGGTATATGGTAGCCTTTCCATTGGCAGGGTTTATCTGTTATATCTGGGATGGCATATACATCGGGCTTACAGCATCGGTAACCATGCGAAATGCAATGCTGATTTCATTTGCTTTGTATCTGACCACTTACTATGCTCTGCGTGATATTTGGCCGGTACATGGCTTATGGACAGCATTATTGCTTTTTTTGTTGATCAGAGGACTGATTCAGAGTCTTTATTTCCGGAAATATGGTTGGGCCATTCGGTAAAGAGACAGTAGGCGGTTGAAATAGTCAGGTTGATTATTAATAAAGTAGAAATTCCCCATGGAGGAAAGCGAGTTGATAGACTGACATGATCCTGATTTGTGTAAATACCGTTACGGACTTCAATAAGGAGTTTGCGTTAATTTGAAATTTCATATCAAAAAAGATTGCAATATTTTCTACCCTCCCTTTCGGTTTGTACCTTTGCAGGAAATTGAGTGGAAATCCTCTGTTTTCCTGCAGGAAATCCATTCTCCCATGACCTTGTTAAGATAAAATCTCGAAATGCCTGATTTTCTGCACCTGCATTGCCACACTCAGTATTCTCTCCTGGATGGAGCTTCCCGAATTGAAAGTTTGATGGACAAAGCGGTAGTTGATGGGCACAAGGGAGTAGCCCTCACCGACCATGGTAATATGTACGGGGCATTCAAATTTGTCAATGAAGCACATAAGAGGAAAATCAAACCGATCATCGGGTGTGAATTTTATCTGGTGGAAGACCGGCACATAAAGAGCTTTTCGCGGAAACAG
>JBGTCB010000520.1:0-4927 GCA_041748995.1 Saprospiraceae bacterium
AACCTCATACACTATAAAGACATGTATCCTGATGGACGTTGGGCAGCTACCGGTGAGGGGGCCATTCATTTTAAGGAAATAACCCAATATTTAGTCGACACGAATTATACGGGCTGGATTATCATGGAGGATGAGTGTGACGAAGCTATCTCTAATCCCGATGGAGTCACACTGAAAGATGGTGATTTTGTCAAGGAAGTTTTAAATACCTGGATATCCTAAAGAGTTGCTTGTTTTCTTATTAAATTCAGTTAAAATCATTCTTTATCGGTCGGTTGATTGTCACTTTTCAGGGAGTAGATCTCGTTCACTTTTCGTTTCAACAGGTCAATTTCCTCTTCCTGTTTTGCAATGATGGCCTCATGCATTTTCAGCATTTCCGTGAGATACAAGACAATTTTGTCATAATGAATATAGTCTGGCTCTCCCTCCGCACTATATCCTACCAGCGGTTGGAGCCCGATGGAATCCAGGTCTTCTGCCAGATAACCATGTTCCCAATGGTCGGGACTATTTGGCCGGTTGTAAGTGACCGGACTAACCTGCAATATTTTAGTCCAGTCTTCTTCCATTCCCGAAATATTGGTCTTGTACCTGGCAGATGAACTCGTCCAGCCAATTTCACCGGTCGTTTGATTCCAGTGCATATCCCGGTTATTTCCGATATCGCCCAAATTATTGGCGTAGAGTTTTCCGTCCGGGTACATATAGAACCGGCCACCGTTACCACCTCGCAACTCAACCAGGTCTCCAAATCCAGTATTGGAATTACGTATCATTAAATTACCAAGTCCTCCTGCACTTGAAAATCCAATTCTGCCATGTTCGGTCCCGTTCTCTGAAAATCGCAACCAGTTGTCTACCCAGCTGCTATTTAAGTCCAGAAGTCTACCATTCCATAACCCGCTCGTATTGAAATATCCGCCTGATATTTCCGCATAGGTATCAATGCTGACCTGTGTTCTCACGGTAAAAGACAATACGGTTAAAGGCAGCAGCAAAAAAACTCTTCTCATATGTTCGGAATTTAACTTAGTGGTTGTTTGAGATAAATGATATTGTCAAATTAATTCTGGATACGGGAAAGTTCTTTTACTATGGTTTCATTTTCTTGTACTATGGTTCCAAATTTTTTCGTCAACCCAAAAAAGTGAAGGTCGCTGACCCATTGGGAGTAAATAACCAAAAGCCGGGGTATTTTCGGTGAGCATATAAACTTCCTGAAAACACATGTTTGCTGGAAAATAGGATTAACCAACAGGAAAGGACGAATCCACCATTTACTGAAGAACTAATTTACCCGACAGCAAAATTCAAAGTTCGTAGATCTGTTCCACTTCGCGGGTAAACCAATGTAAAATTGCTGCCAATAATTCCGCTGCTTTCACCGGTTCGTAGTCTCTCGGATCATCTCCCAGAATGCCGAAAAGGATATTATCGGGATCACGTCGGTGCACTCCCCAACTATCCCCATCCGGATCATCGGCAGGATGGCTTTCCAGATCGGGTAATTTCTCCAGATGTACCAACTCAGGATGCAGTTGGTTTAATAGAGATGTCTCAAACAGTGCTCCATGATCTCCGATCATCGTAGTCTCCGGACATTGATTAATGGATAACACCAAAAGCTTCATCGTGCGCTTCTCATCCGTCCATTCTTTCTTCAAAATTTCCAGGGCTGCCAATTGTCTTTTTCCAAAATGACCCGTAAAGACCACTGCCAGCTTTACTTCAAATGCTTCCAGCCTGGCAAGGGTGTCCCTCAGAATCGCCAGAAATGTTCTTTCCTGTTCCAGAAGAATTGTCCAGGGATGATGCCCGATACTACCCGTCATACCATAGTAAAGAGGTGGCATAACCAGACCTCCGATAGTCGCTGCTACCCGGAGGCATAGTCCATGAGATGTCATACTATCCAGACCAATGGGTAAATGCAATCCATGCCATTCGATAGCACCCAGGGGAATATAGACAATCGATTTATCTGCGAGGCCGGAAGAGATTTGCTCCGGAATCAAACGTTCCAATTGATATTTCTCAAAATTCATTGAGACATTTATTGACTCTGATTTTCCTCAATCAAAGAGACCAGGCGCTCTACAGCCTCCTTCACAAATTCAGGTTCTTCTGCGTGCATATCCTTTTCAATGACTTCACTGTTTTTTGGTAAACATTCTTTGAGGCGTCTGAGAAAGGCCGCATCCGAAGCTTTATCCTCTAATGCTGCACCAGGGATCGAATACCGGCCTACCCCTTTTAAAGGGAACATAAAATAGGCTTTGTTCGTGGTGTACTGCAAACGTTTGCAGATATCATCCGCTACCCGGACAATCTCCTCTTCGTTGAGCCGGGGTACAAAAATGACCGGACTGTGAAATACGTACTTATGATCTTTAAATTCCTCCGGTACATGATGAGCCGGTACAAAAATTCCCAGATGCTCTGCTCCCCCCGGACATAATACCTGGGGGAGTCCTAATTTTCCCGCTACCGTCAATCGTTCAGGACCTCCAGCCCGCAGGACATGAAAGACATCATCGGCAATTTCTCCCATGGCATAATCAAAGACCGCCCGGATGATCCCTTCTTTCATCATCTGCTCCATGGCCCGGCCCCCTGAACCAACAGCGTGAAAGACGATGACCTCATATCCGGCTGCTTCAATGTATTTGATGGCTTCCATTGCTCCCTGGGTCAGGACCCCCAGATTAGACATTCCGATCAGCGGTTTTTCTCCCCGTTGCATCTCAAAGATCGACTCGGACTCTGCCATCCCGCAAGCTGCCGCGGCGGCATTCGATAAAATCTTTCTTGTGAATGGGTTGAGTTTCAAAATATCACTCACTGAAAACATCATCGTGATATCCTTAATCCCTACAAAGCTGGAAGTATCGCCAGACGCCACTGTCGAAACCATAATCTTGGGCAATCCATAAGGTAGCACTTGCATGACATCACAACAACTCGAAGTACCCTGGGTACCTCCCAGGCCAAGTACCGCGTGTACTTCTCCCCTGGCAATTTTTTCTTTCAAAATTTTCCGGCTGCCGTCCACCATCACCTTTCCCGCTTCTTCACGGGTCGGATTCACCAGCAGTGATTCCAGGCTTTGACCACCAGCCGTGGCAATTTCTTCTCTGGTAATATCGGCCTGAATCCCCGGTTCACCAACCACTCCAATATCCATCAACAAAGCCCGATGACCCCGCATCTCGATTTGTTCCTTTAAATACCCCGCTTCCTGATCCTTGGTATCCAGGGTTACCAACAGGGCGATTGTTTTACTCATAGCATGCTTCCATTTATGAATTGGGAAATCGGAGATCAGCGAATTCTTTGGCTGTTTGAAAGACCGCCCTTTCTATCGGGATCCTTTCCGTGGAAGAACCCGTCCAGATACCATCACAACTGGTATTATTCAGGATGTACTGAGCATCCACCGGATTTTCAAGGGCTGCCCCGTGGGCAATCAGGATGACCTCCGGACTAATTTTGCGGAGTTTTTTATAAACTTCTTCGGAACGTTGAGCAGTCTGTTCGATCGTCTCTCCCGAATCATAGCCTTTCAGGCCTCCTTTGGTCGTACCGGCATGAAAACAAAATATATCCGGTTGGGATTCCTCCACAATTTGTAAGCTGTCTTCCTCATCAAATCCCAGGCCCACCGACACCATATCCATTTCCTTTGCCAGTTTTAACATAGCAATTTCGTTATCAAGGGTGATGCCGCTTTTTGTCAGCACTTTATATATTTCGCTGTCTTTATCTACATAACTGATGGAGGGTCCGATATTGGATGCCGAATAAACACCGATATTTTTAAGATCCTGTAAAACCACCCGCATATCTTTAAGGGGATCATTGGCATTGAGACAGGCACAAATAAAAGCATCTCCTTTGATGGCTGTCATAATATCTTCCCGTGTATAATCAATGGTCTGTTTATTCGAATCCAGGATGGGCCACATCATAGCCATAGTACCCATACCGTTCGCCCTTAAACGGGCACCGGAAAATGTATTGATACAGTCTGCACCGGCTTTTTCCAACAAACTGGCAACCAGCCCACTTCCGGCACTGGCAATGAAAATTGGAATCCGTTGTTCCATCTTCTTTCGAAGTTTATTCATGATTTCCTCACGTGACGTTCTTGGTACGATCATAAAAAGTCTCTATTTTTAATTATGTATTTAAAAGCAGTTTATCGGGGGCTGAAATTTAATGAAAAAAACTGATCCCGGTGGATGAGACAGTGTCGGAAAGAGATATCCCCTGAGAGCAACAACAAGTTTTTATTACGTGTGACTCCACGGCCAATAGTGTCAAGCCAGGGAGTTCTCACCTAAAAAATTAACTTTGAAAGACAAATACATTCTTCAAACTAAAATTTGGCGGTAATTTTATAACTTCTCCTCATACATTTTGCAAACATATATTAGTATCTAATCTCGCTTTTCCATAATCCAATGAAAGATCTGAATAGAAGAGAATTTGTCAAAACGTCGCTTTCTGCAGGAGCCGGTTTATCGGTTTCGGGAAGCATGACCACACAGCCATGGTTAAGCGCTTCTCCCCAAAACACCCATCCTGCAACACAGGGTAAACGGGTGATTGTCGCCGGAGCAGGTATAGCCGGTCTATGTTGCGCCTACGAATTAATGCAAAAAGGGTTCGAAGTCATTGTTCTGGAAGCTTCTGCCCGGCATGGCGGACATGTGATGACGGCCCGGGATGGTTTGTCCGATGGCCTTTATGCTGATTACGGTGCCGAACATATTACGAGCCCGGGTTATGAACGATACTGGGAATATACGCGGGAATTCAACCTTACGGTGCTACCCTATCCCAGACGGGAGAATGTGCTGCGACGCATTGACGGACAATATTACTCGGAAGAAATGCTGTCCGATCCCAAAATTCTCAGAAA
>JBGTCB010000521.1:0-2983 GCA_041748995.1 Saprospiraceae bacterium
GAGGAATCTCGGCACCCACCGGTGTGGATACCAGCATTTCCATCATGCTTTCCGGACTATCGCGCAATTCACGGGGATAACGGACACGCACCGGGAACCGTTCTCTGCCTTCGACGGTGGTCGTTACACTCATGCCCCCGATGGCCGATTCGATGAAAAGCTGCACGTCTTCGATGTTTAATCCATATCGGGCAGCAGCAACCCGGTCTATGTTTAAATGAATATAGGGTTTGCCCACAATGCGGTCCGCAAAGGCAGCTTCTGCTTTTACAGAAGGAACCTCCTTCAATATGGCTTCCAGTTCCAAACCGAAACTTTCGATAGTTTTCAAGTCCGGTCCATAAACCTTAATCCCCATTGGAGCCCGCATACCTGTCTGGAGCATAACCAGGCGGGTCTCAATAGGCTGAAGTTTTGGTGCGGAGGTCACTCCGGGAATTCTTGTTACCCGGACAATTTCATCCCATATATCATCAGGGCTTTTAATTTCCGCTCTCCAGTTTCGAAAATACTGTCCTTTTTCATCAGTGATAAGCTCTGAACGCGTGATGTCTCGCGACAAAGCTTGCTCATTGGTCAGTGTATCACCCGACACAAGAATAAAACGGTCTTGTTTATCCACTTTAAAGGTTTCCCTTTTACCCTTTTCGTTGATTAGGAATTCAGGTTTGTAATTGATGACATTCTCAAACATTGATATAGGTGCGGGATCGAGGGCTGTTTCGGCACGTCCCGCTTTGCCTACCGCCAGTTCGACTTCAGGTATGTTCACCAACAGCATATCCAACTGAGCCAGAATTCGCTGATTTTCTTCTACCCCGGAATGAGGCATGGAGGTTGGCATCAACAGAAAACTACCTTCATTCAGGGAAGGCATAAATTCCTTTCCCATACCGGGAAATCGATGCAGCATGTTGCTCCACGGACCGGAAGTTCGGACATTGTAACCGACCTGATCAAATCCTTTGGCCACAAAACCAAAAGTCTTATTCCAGCCAAGCCAGATAACCAGACCAAGCAAAACGGTGAAAACGGGTAATAACATAAAGGTGCCCTTGTTCTCCAAACACCACTTTAGTACGGGTTCATAGAAATAGACAATAGACATTAGAGCTCCAAGGACAATGCCGAGGAGTATCAGGACAAACAAGTAGTTGACAAATAGTGAATTCGTGTGCCCTAATGGCAACCATTCTTCTGTGAGAAAGAAAGTAGCGACGAGGGCAACGATGGCTATATTGATGTAATTTGGCATGGTTTTCCACCGGTCGGACCATTGGTTTTCCATCAGATTATTGATCCCAATGACGATCAGCCAAACCGGTAGCCAGGTCTGATAATAGACAGCAAACAGGATACCGGAGGCTATCAGGGCGATATTCCAGATGCCCCGGACCCTTTTCTTATCGAAGTTTATTGACAATACCAGATGAGCCAGTGCTGGTAACACCACCAGACCGAGAATGAATGAAGCACTCAGTGCAAAGGTCTTGGTCAATGCCAGGGGTTTGAATAGCTTCCCTTCTGCTGACTCCATAGCAAAAACCGGAAGGAAACTTACCACGGTTGTGGCAAGGGCAGTGGTGATGGCAGAGGATACTTCGACGGTAGCTTCGTAGATTACCTCCAAAAGGCGTTGTCCCCGGATATTTTTGTTTTCCGGTAATTCAAGATGCCATATAATGTTTTCGACAAAAACAATCCCTACGTCTACCATCACGCCGATAGCAATGGCAATACCCGATAAGGCCACAATATTGGCATCGACGCCAGTATATCGCATGACGATAAAAGTCATCAACACGGCAACCGGCAGCATACTGGAGATCAGGAGCGATGCTCTTAAATTAAGGATCAGTATGATGACCACGATAATACTGATGATGATCTCATGACTAAGTGCCTGCTCCAGGGTACCCAGTGTTTCATAGATCAGTTGTGTACGGTCATAAAACGGCACGATGGTCAATTGACTGACCGTGCCATCAGCCAGGGTCTTTTTTGGGAGACCTGGGGCTATTTCCTTAATTCGCTCTTTTATATTATTGATGACAGCCAGAGGATTTGAACCATACCGGGCTACAACGACCCCTCCGGCAACCTCTGCACCTTCTTTATCAAGCAGGCCACGACGGGTAGCCGGCCCCAGGGACACCACTCCGACATCTTTTATACGGATGGGAACATTTTCATTAACCGCAACAACCGCCAGTTCAAGGTCTTCTACAGACTTAATATATCCCAGACCCCTTACCAGATATTCCGCCTGGTTAATTTCGATCGTCTGAGCCCCGGCATCCCGGTTTGATTGTTTCACTGCGGTCATGATGTCCATCAGGCTGATCCCGTAGGCCTTCATGGCACCCGGGTTGACATCCACCTGATACTCTTTTACATGCCCACCCACCGACGCAACCTCCGAGACACCTTCCACCGCATTCAGGGAGTATTTTATATAAAAATCCTGTACCGTTCTGATTTCAAATAAATCCCAACCTCCGGTGACATTTCCTTGCGGATCGCGACCTTCTATAGTATACCAGAAGACCTGACCCAAAGCGGTGGCATCCGGGCCCAATGCCGGCTGGACACCAGGAGGAAGCAAACCAGAAGGTAGCGAGTTCAGTTTTTCGAGGATTCTTGATCGGGACCAGTAAAATTCGGTGCTTTCATCAAAAATGACATAGATGCTCGCAAATCCGAACATCGATGTACTGCGTATCGATTTTACACCGGGAATTCCCAATAAGAAAGTCGTTAGGGGATAAGTAATTTGGTCCTCCACATCCTGAGGTGATCTTCCCATCCAATCGGCAAAAACTATCTGCTGATTTTCACCCAGATCAGGAATAGCATCAACAGGCACCGGGTCGGAAGGAAGGAAGGTGTTCCAGCCAAATGGTGCGGTTGCAATTCCCCAGCCAATGAACATGACCAGGATAAGCAAAGTCACAAATTTATTTACTAAAAAGAATCGAATAAC
>JBGTCB010000522.1:0-5347 GCA_041748995.1 Saprospiraceae bacterium
CGGTAAATTATGCGACCCCGAGAGAGATCATAAGGAGACATTTCGACAGAGACTTTATCTCCGGGAAGTATTCTGATATAGTGCATGCGCATCTTTCCGGATATGGTGGCAATGATCTGATGATCATTTTCCAACCTTACCCTAAACATCGCATTTGAAAGGGCTTCTTCAATAGTTCCATCTTGTTTAATGAGCTCCTGTTTGGCCATACTCGAAAATCGGAGTGCAAATATCTAATTATTTTTGGTAATTTCCTTAAGATTTTGATTATTTTTAATAGCAACTTCGATTCCTGAATGATCTGAAAGGATATCTGCCCCTTCTTTTGCAATAGAAACTGTATGTTCGAAGTGTGCGGATGGTTTACGATCTTTAGTCAAGATCGTCCATCCATCATTCATCTGGGTGACTTGTCTTCCACCCAGATTGATCATAGGCTCAATGGCTATAACCATTCCTGATTTCAATTTAGGTCCTACTCCCCTTCTGCCATAGTTGGGTACTTCAGGACCCTCATGGAGCTCCCGTCCAATACCATGCCCAACCAGCTCACGAACCACTCCATAATTGTGTTTGCGCTCACAGTATTCCTGAACCGCAAAACTGATATCCCCGATCCGATTACCCTCAGTAGCCTGTTGAATACCCAGGTACAAGGCTGCATGTGTAACCTCAAGTAATTTCTCTATTTCCTGTGATATATTGCCAATTGCAAAAGTGTATGCTGAATCACCATAGAATTCCTGCTTAATGGCACCACAGTCTACCGAAACAATATCGCCTTCCTCAAAAGGAACATCATCGGGAATTCCATGGACGACACATTCATTACGGGAGATACACAAAGTGGCTGGAAATCCATGATGCCCTTTAAATCCCGGCACAGCTCCTTGATCCCGAATCACCTCTTCTGCTGCCGCGTCTATTTCCAGTCCAGTCGCTCCTGCTTTCAATAATTCAGCTACCCGCGTGAGAGCAGCACTGACGATCAGACAACTTTGCCTGATCAATTCGATTTCCTCCTGGCTCTTGTAATGGATCATCCTAAATGGAAGAGTCCCTGCCTTTCAGAGCAGGGACTCTCTAATTTTTTTTGTTTTTAAACCTGCATCAAGAGTTCAACCTTGTCAGAGATCTGAACCAATCGTCTGCATCGAACTTCTACCCTTAATTCTACCGGATTTAACCAAACCATCATATTTTCTCATCAAAAGATGACTTTCTATTTGTTGAAGAGTATCAAGTACAACACCTACTAAAATCAAAAGAGATGTGCCTCCAAAGAATGTTGCAAAAGTCTGGTTGACATTGAAAAAAATACTAACAATCGCTGGTAAAATCGCAATCAATCCTAAAAAAATTGAACCAGGTAGCGTCACTCTCGTAGTTACCGAATCAATAAAATCAGCAGTAGGTTTTCCCGGCTTCACCCCTGGTATAAAAGCATTCTGTCGCTTTAAATATTCAGAGTATTGTTGAGGATTGACCAGAAGCGCTGTATACACAAAAGTAAATCCAACGACCAGAAAGAAGTAGATGATGTTGTATGGCATTGCAAATGGGTCTGAGAGAGATCGGACAAGCGTATTGGCCGCCAGATCTGACTGTTCACCTCCAACAAAACCAGCTACCGTCGCGGGTAAAAACATGATAGCCTGGGCGAAAATGATTGGCATAACTCCGGCAGCTGCAACCTTCACGGGGATGTAATCTCTTGCACCGGATACAGGCATATTAATGTTTCCCCGACCAATCATTCGCTTGGCAAATTGCAGTGGTATTTTACGAATACCCTGAATCACCAGTACTGTGATTGCCGTGACTCCAAATAGTGCTGCGATCTCCAGAATAAATATAAACAGACCTCCACTCTCCAATTGTGATGTAAATTCGAAAATCAATGATCCTGGC
This sequence comes from Saprospiraceae bacterium, assembly GCA_041748995.1. Taxonomy (GTDB): domain Bacteria; phylum Bacteroidota; class Bacteroidia; order Chitinophagales; family Saprospiraceae; genus JABDMH01. The sequence continues at coordinate 1,912 of JBGTCB010000522.1, forward strand.
AGGATAGCAATGATTCCAATCATGATGAGGATGGAAATACCGTTACCAATACCCCGATCTGTAATTTTTTCGCCAAGCCACATTGCAAAAATGGTACCGGTAGAAAGTATAATGATATTAGCAATCCAAAAAACTCCCTGAGGTACTGTTGGATCGACGGCACCCTGACTTCGAATATAGGTGAGATATGCACCGCCCTGCACCAGGGTGATAGCCAAAGTCAGCAGACGGGTAATCTGACTGATCTTTTTTCTTCCTGATTCACCTTCCTTCTGTTGCAACCTTTGAAAGTACGGAACTGCAAAGCCCAGCAACTGAATAATAATCGAAGCGGTGATATAAGGCATGATACCCAAAGCAAATACCGAAGCCCGGTTAAACGATCCTCCGGAAAACATATTTATCAGTCCTAACAAATCAGTCGCACCCTGACTAGTAGAGGAATCCAAAACAGCAGGATTAACACCAGGTAGTACTACAAATGATCCAAATCGATATACTGCAATCAGACCAATCGTAAAGAGAATGCGTTGTCGCAATTCTTTGATCTTCCAAATATTTTGAATGGTGTTGATAAAATTCTTCATCCTCTGATTTTATAAAACTTCCACTGATCCACCAACGGTTTCAATAGCTTGTTGAGCAGCTGCTGAGAAAGCGTGGGCAGACACTTTCAATTTTTTATCAAGTTTGCCACGGCCTAATATCTTCACCAGATCGTTCCTGGATGCAAATCCCTTGACCACCAGGGTTTCAGCTGATACTTCAGACAAGTTATGCTTTTCAGCAAAACTTTGCAGTTGATCCAGATTAAGAGTCAAAAATTCTATTCGATTCGGACTTTTGAATCCAATCTTGGGTAACCGCATTTGGAGAGGCATCTGACCGCCTTCGAAACCTCTCTTTCTTTTGTAACCGGCACGGGATTTAGCCCCTTTATGACCTTTGGTAGCAGTGCCACCATGTCCACTTCCGGGCCCTCTTGCTATTCTCTTTCTCTGCTTGGTTGCGCCTTTTGCAGGTTGTAAATTATGTAGTTCCATCACTTATTTTATTGTATATCTGGTTAGGCTTCTTCCACACTGATCAGGTGCCCTACTTTCTTGATCATACCCTTTATCTGGGGTGTCAGTTCGTGTTCCCGGCTTTGAGACATCCTTTTCAACCCAAGAGCTTCCATAGTAGCTTTCTGTCTTTTGGGTTGATCGATCACACTTCTTATCTGAGTTATTCTAACCTTACTCATTTCAATATATATTAAAAAATTACCCTTCAAAAAGTTTTTTAATGGAGATGCCTCTCTGTTTTGCTATCGAGTGAGGATTTCTAAGCTTTGAGAGTGCGTCGATTGTAGCTTTAACGACATTATGGGGGTTGGAAGAACCCTGAGACTTTGCCAGGACATTATGAACTCCCGCGCTTTCAAGCACTGCACGCATGGCTCCACCGGCAATAACTCCGGTACCATCAGCTGCCGGCTTGATCAAGACCTTGCCTGCTCCGTATTTTCCCTTTTGTTCATGCGGTATAGTGCCTTTATAGATCGGCACCTTAATGAGGTTTTTCTTGGCATCATCTACTGCCTTGGCAATGCATTCGGATACGTCACGAGCCTTACCCAGGCCATGCCCTACTGTACCTTCACCATCACCAACCACCATAATCGCTGCAAAGCTAAAGGTTCGTCCTCCTTTGGTCACTTTGGCTACCCTGTTGAGAGCAACCAATTTTTCCTTTAGTTCTGTTTCAGAAGCCTTTACTCGTTGCGTTTGTTCTTTTGCCATTTTATTAATTTATTGTTTAGAAAAGGAGACCACCCTCTCTTGCAGCGTCAGCCAGAGCTTTTACCCTGCCATGATATAAATAACCACCACGGTCAAATACAACATTCTCGATATTAAGAGATTTACTTCGTTCAGCAATCAATTGACCGACTTGCTTCGCCTGTTCAGTCTTATTGACTTTAGTATCTATTGACTTCTCCAATGAATTAGCCTGAGCAAGTGTCGCACCATCCAGGTCATTAATTAGTTGGCAGTAAATGCCTTTATTAGAACGGTAAACGGATAATCGTGGCCGCACAGGGGTACCCGAAATCTTGTTCCGTATTCGGTACCGTATGGTTCTTCTTCGATTAACTTTTATACTAGACATGACAGACTATCTTTTCTAATTATTTCGATGCTGTTTTACCAGCTTTTCTTCTAATTTCCTCTCCGACAAAGCGCACACCTTTTCCTTTATATGGTTCTGGTTTTCTAAAAGCCCGGATTTTGGCAGCTACTTGACCTAAAAGCTGATTGTCAGCTCCTTCCAGCTTAACTACCGGATTCTTTCCTTTTTCCATAAGAGCCTCGATCTTTATTTCATCGGGAACATAAAACATAATCGGATGTGAATATCCCAGGGAAAGTTCCAGCAGATTTCCACTGTTTGCTGCCCGGTATCCTACACCCACCAGCTCGAGTTCCTTTTTAAATCCCGTTGAAACACCATCAACCATATTCCGCATCAGCGAATTGTAAAGACCATGCATTGCTTTATGTCTCTTTTGTTCGGTAGGTCTATCCATACTAATATTGCCATCTTCCTGCTTTATTATGATATCCGGATTGATTTGCTCCATTAGTATTCCTTTGGGGCCCTTGACCGTTACAAGATTCCCTTTAGAGATATCAATGGACACACCCGCGGGTAGATTGATTACTGATTTTCCTATCCTTGACATAGCGAAGCCTTTATTTATTCACAAATTTTAATAGACGTAGCAAAGTACCTCACCGCCTACATTATTTTTCCTTGCGTCTTTATCGGTCATTACTCCCTTGGAAGTTGACACGATAGCAATACCCAATCCGTTTATTATCCTGGGTATTTCATCCACTTTCATAAATTTCCTTAAACCCGGTTTACTGATTCTTGCCATCTTCCGAATCACCGGTTGCCGGTTTTCAGGTTGATACTTCAGAGCAATACGAATCGTTCCCTGAACCCCTTCATCGTCAAATTTATACTTAAGTATATAACCTTGTTCATACAGAATTTCAGTCAATCTTTTTTTAAGTTTGGAACTGGGTATATCTACAATTCGATGACCCGCCATCATTGCATTTCGTATGCGGGTAAGATAATCTGCTATTGGATCTGTAGCGGCCATAATAATTTTTCTTTAAATTGATTTTACCAGCTCGATTTTGTGATACCGGGTATTTTTCCATCCAAAGCCATTTTTCGAAAAGCTACCCGACAGATACCAAAATGGCGCATGTATCCTTTTGGTCTTCCCGTTAATTGACATCGGTTGTGCAGACGAACCGATGACGAGTTTTTCGGAAGTTTGTCGAGTTCTTCCCAACGTCCTTCCTCTTTCAGCTTTTTCCGCTGAGCGGCATATCTTGCCACTAATTTCTCTCGTTTTTTATCTCTGGCTATAAGT
>JBGTCB010000523.1:0-7870 GCA_041748995.1 Saprospiraceae bacterium
TTTAATATTAAACGGAGTGCTCTGGTGTTTATTTAGGTAAATGATCATACACCTGGACCCGCGCCCACAGATGTTTAAAATTGTCGATAAATGTATTATGATCGGGATCGATTTGATACATGTCATGATCTGCTTTATTCCGGAAGAATAGAAGCAAGGCATATTCATAAGTATTATCCACCACTTCTCTGGGAGTGCCGGCCGGAGGCCCGATGAATGAATTTAAAATGGTCTTGCATTTAGTCAATTTCGCTACACCCTGATGAAAAGCCTGACGATCTTCAGAGCTGATATCTTCTTTCATCCAAAAATATACGGTGTGGATAAATCCTGGTCGTTCGTTCATGGTTTAGTTAAAAGTTAAAAGTAGAAAGTGAAAAGTAGAAAGTAGAAAGTTAAAAGTTAAATCAATATCTAATATCATCTAATATCTAAAATCGTAAATCTGAAATCACTTCGGATGTCCGTATTTTTCCGAGTACTTCTTATAAAGTGTTTGTTGCTTATTATCCAGGGTCAACTCTTTACCCCGAATAAACGCATAACTTAGAATATTAGTCCGGATGTCAAGGGCATCACCTTCTGATACAAAGAGGGTGGCATCTTTACCAACTTCCAGAGTTCCCACGCGGTTGTCGATACCCAGGGCTTTAGCGGTGTTCGAAGTAATTGTCTTTAAAGCTTCTTCCTTATCCATGCCATAGGCTACGGCAGTGCCGGCATAAAAGGGTAGATTACGGGCATTAGCCAGATCGTCATCGTGAAAAAGCGAGACGGAAATACCTGCCTCAGTCAATAAATGGGGCAATTCATAGGGTCGGTCAATCGGCTCATCTGCACGGACCGGCAGACTATGAGTTGGAGGGATAATAAGCGGAATTTTGTGCTCACTCAGAAATTCAGTGACATATAAAGCTTCTTCTCCGGTTATAAGTACAATGTTTTTAACACCACCTTCCCGGGCCATATTAATGGACTCAATAATTTCATCGGCCTGGGTGGCGTGAATAAATAAGCGATAACTTCCCGAAAAGAGACCTTGCATGGCTTGCAGTTTCAGGTTTTTCTCCGAATTCGCCATTTTTCCATAGGCCACGGCATCATGAAAATGTTGTTTCAATTCTTCTGCCTGTTTTGAATAATTCTCATTAGGTTTCGAATTGACGGTAAACGTAGTAAAATCAAATTGCCGCTGATTTTTCGCCGGCCAATGCATATGAATGCCAATATCTGCTGTATGCACTGCATCTTCCCAATTCCACCCTTCCATTTCCATGACGCTGGAGCTTCCGGAAATAAGACCACCCCGGGGAGTGGATTCTGCTAAAAGGATTCCATTAAAACGAAAAGTAGGGATGATCTCGGAGTCGGTATTGTAAGAAATGACTGACCGGATATTGGGATTAATCGATCCGGTTTCCGTCTCATCACGCATAGCCCGGATACTATTGACTTCAATCAAACCAATAACTGAATTAGGCAAGATAAATCCGGGGTAAATATGCTTGCCACTGAGATCCACTATTTCATACCCCGGCGGATTTCCTGCCGCAGCAACCGTAGAGACAATCGTTAACTTGCCCTGGTCAAATCCAATGGCAGCAGATTCGATCACCTGGCCATTACCGAGATGCGCCTTGGCACCAAGGAGCAGCACCGGATTTTGCTGAGGTTCTGCCGGAGTAGGAACCTGAGCAAAAATCAGACTGGCTAACAGAATAAACAAATTCAATAATATATATTTCTTCATGATTATTTCTTTTATGGTTATTACCCATCGTCTTCCACCGGGTTGATTTCCTGGTTTTGTGAAAAATAATTTTATTTAATGTTTTTCATGATTTTCCTCACCCAAAATGCTTTCGCAGTGAATTAACATATCCTGCCTGCTTGCTGCCTGCTGAGTTGGACGGCCTGCTTTTTTTTCTCCCGTCATTTTGTGCACAAGGCGGCTCCTTTCTTTTTGTAAATAAATGCGTCGCTGGCGATCTTCCTCCAGGTCGAAATAGACTTTTCCATCAACAATTGTTTTCTCAGCTTTTGCATATACCGAAAGCGGATGGTTGGTCCATAAAACCACATCGGCGTCCTTACCTGCTTTAATACTGCCCATGCGATCATCCAGATGAAGCATTTTTGCTGGATTGAGTGTGACTAATTTTAAAGCATCCTCTTCCGAAAGGCCCCCATATTTTATCGATTTGGCAGCTTCCTGATTTAAACGCCTTCCCATATTGGCATCATCGGAATTAATAGCGGTAAGTACTCCTTCCCGGTGCAGGATCGCGGCATTGTATGGGATGGCATACCGGACCTCCCATTTATAATTCCACCAATCGGAAAAACTGGAGGCTGCCGCTCCGTGTTCCCGCATTTTGTCGGCAACTTTATATCCCTCCAATATATGGGTAAATGTGTTGATTTTAAAATCAAAATCTTCAGCAACTTTCATCAGCATATTAATCTCTGATTGGACATAAGAGTGGCAGGTGATAAATCGATCTTCATTTAAAATTTCCAGCATTGTCTCATGCACGAGATCTCTCCGCGGCTTTTCCGATTTAGATTTTTCCGCTGGGCTAAGTGCTTCATATTTTTTCCAGTTTTTTTCATACTCCCGGGCATTGGTAAAAGCATCAACGTAGATTTGTTCTACTCCCATCCGGCTTTGCGGATAACGAATCGACTGACTGTTACTTGATCGTTTAACATTTTCTCCCAACGCGAACTTGATAAACTCATCAGCGCCTTCTATTTTAAGTTCCTCGGGTGCACCTCCCCAGCGTAATTTAACAATAGCAGACTGACCACCAATTGGATTTGCAGAACCATGCAATATTTGAGCAGCAGTTACCCCTCCGGCCAACGCTCGGTATAGGTTAATATCTTCTGAATTTATTTGATCACTGATTCTTACCATCGAAGAGTTTGAAACTACATCATTTCCTCCTCCTCCGATATGGGTATGTTCATCGATAATTCCGGCAGTCACATGTTTTCCTGTGCCATCGATTATCTCCGCATTGCCACCGGATAGATTCTTTCCAATACGGGCAATTTTACCATTCTGAATCAGAATGTCCGTATTTTCAAGAATGCCATCAGATTCATTTGTCCATATAGTTGCATTTTTTATAAGCAGGTTTTTTGCCTCAGGCAGGGTAGGAGTCCCATAGGCCACAAACGGATACAGCACCTGACCTAAGGAGGCATTTTCTTCATCTTTATCTTCTCCTTTTTTATCCTCTTTTTTATCTGTATCACCAGATAGCATAGCTGACCAATTGACCCAGGTACCATTTGTCAATTGACCTGTCCCTTTCCAGCCATTTTCCACCTTCCATCCGGACAATCTGATTTGTTCTTTTCCTTCTCCAGGTTTAAAAGAATAATTGACCAAATCTTTTTCCCATTTGGAATTGACATCCACGGTCGTGGTATCATTTAGTTTAATTTTGGCTTTGTTGGAACCGGCTTCACCTTCAATATTCAATCCATATTCACTATCGGCGATGACCAGATTATATTTTCCACTATAATTATTTTCTTTTAAATCCTTAAACTTAAAGGGTCTCCCCTGTATCCAATTCTCGTAAATCACCGGTTTTTCGGCAAAAATATCACCATTGGTAATGAGGAAATTGGCAAGCATTCCGGCTTTCAGACTTCCTACCAGGTGTTCTGCCCGTATCAGTTTGGACGGTGTGGTGGTTAGGGCCTTCAAAGCATCTTCTTTACTCAGCCCATTTTCTATGCATTTACGGAGATTGGCTAAAAGATCCTTGGGATTTTTTAGTTTATCGGTGGTCACGGCGACTTCGATGCCTTGCCGGGTCAACGCAGCCATGTTGGTTGGTGCAAGTTCCCAGTGCAACATATCCTCATAAGATACCCTTTCTGCGTCCAGCGGATTTTCTACGTCATAGGCAACCGGAAAATTAACGGGGACGATTAATGGCGCTCCGGTAGCTTTGATCTGGTTCACCCGCTGGTATTCGTCACCTCCTGCTTTGATGATGTATTGTACTCCAAATTCATCACCGATTTTGTCGGCTCTTAAGACATTCATCCAGCTACCGGCATCAAATACCTGAGGTAATGATTGCTGATTAATCCAGGCATTTAAGGCCTGATCGGTAAAGGGTTTGGTTTGCAGATCTTTGAACCATTCGGCATCCAGATATGTCTGTCTCAACAAAGAGACATAACCCATCATCGACCGGGGATAACTTTGATCGGTGGTACCGCGATCCAGTGAGTATTCGGCAGCCGCCTGGGGAATGATAACCTCTTCATTTGCTGTTCTTTCACCCAGCGTAACCAGCGCAGCCGTACCCCGGGCCAGACCATCAGGCCTGAAAGTCAGCACGGTTCCAAATCCGGCCATCCGAAAATCAGCCCCTGATTTCGTGTCGGTCGTAAACTGGCTGGTGGCCTCATAATGAGATTTGATCGCATCATTGGCATTGTAGGCTCCTTTTGTCAGCGGACTGATTTGCTCGCGGCTACCAAAAGGACTTCCACCCCGCGTCTGCTCTACTTTGGGAAGACCGTAACTCGTATACAGGTCAATGAATGAAGGATAGATTGTTTTGGCGGTCAGGTCGATTTCATGGTAACCTGCCGGTACCTCCAGATTCCTGCCGACACTTTCGATTTTACCTTCCCTGATCAGCAGGGTGGCATCTTCCAGTGAAGTTCCGGCCTCCGTCACAATCGTAGCATGGGTGAAGGCATAGGCTCTGCTCCTCTCATCCAGTACATCATTGCGGGGAAAAGTCTCCTGCGAGAAAACCCCAGCGTATGTGAGAAGCATGAGCGCCAGAGATATTAAATAAGATTGTATTCTTATCATTTTTAATAGAGCTTTAAAAATTAAGGGCGGAAGTTAGAAAAAAAAAGATGACCTGAATATCGAAGCAACAACAGTTTGCTTTCGTTTTGTCATGTTCTGAAAGTATTTTTGTGGGTATCTGGTCGTGCAATGTGGATTTAATCTACAAATCCAGATCGCAGTTTCAGGAGAAATTCCTATTTTGTAATTAAATTACCTTATATGAGTGCTATCCAGATACCGGATTCTCCCTTGGCACGCATAGCCTTGTGCTGCAGTGGGGGTGGCTACCGGGCCGCATCTTTTCATCTCGGGGCAATGGCTTATTTACAACGGGTGCAGTTTCAGGACCGGCCATTACTGGATAATGTTAAAGCCATTTCAACTGTTTCGGGTGGTACTATTACAGGAGTAGTCTACGCTTTGCATCGGCAGCGGGGAAAAAGCTTTCAGGAGATTTATGATTTTCTGATCGACAAATTACATAAGGTGGATTTAGTCCGACTGGGCCTTGAAAAGCTAAATAAAGGTGCAACCTGGACCAACATCCACAAAAGAAAAAACCTGATCAATGCCTTTGCAGAAATATATGATCAGGAATTTACCGGAGGAGAGACTTTTGATATATTTGAAAATATGCAACCGTCGCATCTTGAATTAGTGATGTTTAATGCGACAGATTTTTCAACCGGCGTTATTTTTCGCTTTCAAAACGACGGACGTTTCGGTAATTTTTATTTTCCGGTCAGAAAAGTTGTTTCCGGTGAAGTTAAATTGTCTGACATCATTGCAGCGTCTTCCTGTTTCACCGGAGGATTTGAACCTATAGAATGGCCGGGAGATTTTCTTCACGATGAAGCCGTAGATCTTGTAGAGGACGCGCCACTAATGCCCAGTGTAGGTCTGATGGACGGTGGGATATATGATAATCAGGGAGTGGACAGTATTTTATTGTCTGAGAGCCGGGTAGATAGTACACCCTATGATCTGATCATTGTTTCGGATGTGACCTCCCCTTATATGAATCCTTTCCAATTTATGAAGGCCCATGGTGACCGGGGTTGGAGGAAATGGAATTATGCCGGCATTAAATCAAATATACGACGCTTTTACACACAGATTAAATGGGTATTATTGGCTTTGGCTTTGGGATCGGCAATATTCTTATTCAGCACCCGATTCATGAATTCAATGTTTTCCGGTGTAGTTTTAAGTTTGGGTATTTTAGCCTTGATTTTATTTTTTTTAATGCAATGGCTACGACAAAAGATTTTATTTTATCTCGCTGCCGGAAATGAATATTTGAAAAAGGAGTTATCTGGTAATCTCCCACTAGATGACCTGCAAAGTCTTAAATTCTCAAAAATACCCTTCGGTAATTTTGAACCTCTGATCGTCGACCGTATCAGGTCCCTGACTACCCTGGTAGGAGATGTTTTCCTGAAAACGGTGCGCCGGTTAGTATATGGAAGATTGTACGATTCTGAACTCCATCAGTTCAGAAGGGCTTCAAATCTGATCCGGGAGCTGACCAAAGAAGATTTTGAACTCAAGCGCAAACGCAGTTCTAATGATCCTGACTACTATCAGAATATTCCAGGATGTGATCCGATATTGATCGGTGACTATGATAAGGTAATTGGTCCTAAATTGCAGGCTGTCGCAGAAACCGCAGCCAGTTTTGGAACCACACTATGGTTTTCACCGGCAGATGTGGTAAAACATATGTTACATCAGCTGCTGATTTCCGGACAGGCATCGATGTGTTTTAGTTTATTGAAGTATTTGGTGGTCCTTCGTTTAACACCGGATAATGGTTACGCAGAATTACCAGCGGATAAAAAAATGGAAATTGAACATCTCTGGAATCAATGCCTGAATGACTGGAAAAAATTTAAGGAAAATCCTGATTTTATAATTAGTGATAGAGATTCGATTTAAATTCATTGCGGTAGCAAGGTTCTTAGTCGCGATTGGGTGGATGTTGAACGCAGGAGAAATGTCGATTGCTCATAATTACCAGAGAAGCTTGGTAGGCCTCAGGATGTAATTAAGTGGGTTGGTGGGTGTATTTTAGCCGAAGGATGTAGATCCTCCTCTCTCGGGGGGTTGTGATGTGCTTCTGTAAAAGATGGCTTGCTTCCATCGGGAATTATTGCATTTATTTTCGTTTATTAGAGCAGTCTTTTATCTCTCCTTGCTGGTTAGCCACCTAAATAATTTCTCGAAAAATGAAGTTTACAATTTCTGGTCTGATCCTGCTGTTAGCCGCAATTATTACAGATGCGAATGCACAAAGGGGCTTTGTAGATCATTTTTCAGATAGTACATTGCAACTGCCCGGAAGAAATCCGAACCAACCTCCATTTATCATATGGAGTACCGCAAGTCCGGCCACCTATAGACTCACAGAGACCGAAGGGGTATTAAAAATTGACTACCGGAAGCAACAAGGTACCGGTGCATTTGATCACTTTACCCTTACTCCTCCTTTTCCGGTCAACGTTGCTGGCAATCCGCATATTCAGTTAAAGATTAAATCCTCCATTCCAATTACCCTGAATCTTCGTCCGGTTTATTCCTGGAAACCGCCGACCTATGAAGAACTTAGTGCGGAGATATCCGGAGATAACGAATGGCATACCCTGACTTTTGGACTTTATGATTATTTGTATGATCGCTTCAGCGTTCAACAGGTAGAATTTTACCTGGATCAGGGTAATAGTCAGGCAGTAAAAGGTCTGGTAGAACTAGACGATGTCAAACTGGGCTGGCGATTAATCAAAGCGGAAAATCTGAAAGCTGTTGCCCAGGATGGAGATGATATTCTTTTATCCTGGCAAAGTTCCGATCCTGATCGAGCAAAAAAATATCGTATTTACCGTTCGGGTAAACCCCGTTTCTTACCGTCAGAAGAAAATTTAATCGGAGAGTCGGAGACCACCGGGTTTCTCGATAAAGATCTCGGTAGTTATCAACTCTTTTATTACCGGATTATTCCTGTGGGAGATGACGATGAAGTATTTCTCCCTTCCG
>JBGTCB010000524.1:0-2186 GCA_041748995.1 Saprospiraceae bacterium
GACTACGCAAGACTCACTTCCGGTGGCTGACTAGGCCTTGCCGTACAGGTTTCTCACCTGTGGGGACATTACTCGTTTTTCCATACTTTTATGGATTCTCGTTCTATGGTCTTAGCATGGCGCAACATAATCCCGGTTGAAAATACTCAACTCGTCCTGATTTATTCCATATGAAGTTTTCGGTATATGGTAATCAGCCGGATGCTCCTTCTTAAATTTAATACCTGTGAATGAGATTAGACTTTATTAACCCATTTTCATGGTGATCAGAAGCTTCTCATGCGGAGGTCACCGGGTGAATTAAACCAAAAATTATGAAAATAAAGATCGTTCAACTGATAGTGGGAAAGGATATTCTCTCTAACAAAGTCAAAATAATTAAGGAATTAATAAATGCAGAACAAGACGAATGGATTGTCTTTCCGGAAGCCATATTGAGTGGTTATTATCCCCATGAAACAACCTATACGAAGGGACTAAACTGGAAGTTGATTTCAGAGTCTTTAAAGGAAATCGAAAGGGCAGTCAGGGAAAATGAATGCCATTGTTTAGTGGGTTCTGCGACAAAAGTCAAAGGGGGCTGGCGAAACCGGATCTGGGTTTTTAGCTATACAAAGGACAAAGTGAAGCATGATAAAATTCAGCTTTCAAAACTTGATAAACAACATTTTCAACCGGGTAAAAAACTACAGGTATTTAAAAATGACAAGATTAAATTTGGCTTGCTGGCCTGTAGGGAGTTAATTTTTCCAAACCAATGGTCGAAGCTAAAGAAAGAAGGAGCTCAAATTATATTTCATCTGAATAATGCGGTACAGCCTCAAGATGCCCTATGGAAGCATATTCTCATTGCAAGGGCAGTCGAAAACTCCATCTATGTCGTTAGTGTAAATAATGCCGAATCACCGCAGGGATTGGCCTCCTACATCATCAGCCCTCAGGGAGAAATCATAGCCGAGACTGGTACCCAAAGTGAACAGGTGATAAGGTGTAAATTAAACCTGAACCACGTTATCGACGATTTGAAAGACAGGCAAGACTACTGAAATCTGTCATAAAATGGCCCCTGCCAAAGACAGCTAAACCCGGACCTCCGATTCCATTATTTGCTACTTCAGTTCCACTGACTGGTGTATCACTGGAGGAGTTCCAACAATTTATTCTTGATTTTATCTTTGGAGTGCCCCTGTCCGGCGAATCTGCTGGTTTCTACTCCATCCCGGTAGAATACGATTGTCGGAAAACCCTGAACGCTGGCGGCCTGAACAACTTCACCGATCTCCTCATAATCTACCTGTCCAAAAAAGACCTCCTTAAGCGAGGCATCCCCCAACAAACCTTCGATTGCCGGGCGCTGGGCAGCGCATTTGGAGCACCAGGTTGCATGAAAAAACATCAGAGATACACCTGCGGAGATCTGTTGATTATATCCACTGAGGTTGGTTATATCGGTCAGTTTGGGCGCAGGAGCAGTTTCATTCTCAGTCTGATTTCCACTTTCCTGCTCTTTCTCGCAGGATACCAACATTGCACAGGCAATGATCAGGGTAAAAAATATATACTTCATATATCTGTTCAATGATTGAAAAATAGGGTTAATGGTTTTAAACCAAAGCATTTACTGAACATGAAACAAGTTTCACGTAGCCGCTAAAGATAGCACTTTTTGAAGAAAATGGTCAAGAGTTACCGGTAAAATTGCTCCAGAAGGTGGTTGAAATATCTAACTTAGGCTGATATTTGGTAAATCATTTTTTGTAAGATCGTAGCCGGGCATCCAATTGTTCATTTTTTAACGCAACCCGGACCTGTGAAAATTAAGGGTTCCTCAGTATTAGAAAACAGAATTAACCCTATGAAAGATTACCTATACCTGTTTCTTGCCAGTCTTATACTTGTCGTATCCGGTAAAATTAAAGCTCAAATTACCGCACCCGGTCAGGTTGATCTTGGTCTGGAAAAGGATGTAGAGAATCTGAATGTATTTCACCAGTGGAATAAGTGGAATAACCCTGGCAGCTTCCTGGCTCACCATCTAAACAACCAGGCTTTTGCTTTGCTTGATAAAAGGGATCAGGAAATTGCCCGGCTCAGAACTGCGGAAGATTGGAAAGCCCGGCAGGAGTTTGTAAAAGAAACACTTCAGGAGATTGTCGGTCCTTTCCCTGAAAAAAACCCTCTCAACC
>JBGTCB010000525.1:0-7310 GCA_041748995.1 Saprospiraceae bacterium
TTAGCGGTAATGGGTTTGCTCAACTGAGACTTATGCAGTTCCTGTCATCGATTCAGTGAATACTTTTTTTAGCAATCCGAATATTCCTATCGGTGTACGGAAAAACGGAAAGTATCATGTAACATGGAATTATTCAAAACCAATTGCCGATGCCTTTAATCATGATGAAACCTATGAATCAGCAACCGAATCTACACTATTTGTCCTCATTTAAATGAAACATTGCTGCTCAAAACTTAAATTGATAAATTATGAAGAAAGTATTATTGTTTTTAGCTGAAGGATTTGAGGTATTTGAAGCAAGCGTATTTATTGATGTAATGGGCTGGAACCTTGTAAAAGGAGATTGTTCTACGAAACTATTTACATGCGGATTGAGAAAGGAAATCAAAAGTTCATTTGACCAGAAATTTGTAGTTGATTATCTGGTAGATGATGTGGAAATTAATAATTTTGAAGCATTAGCAATTCCTGGAGGATTTGAGGTTTATGGATATTATAATGATTCGTACAATGAAAAATTTCTTGAATTAATTCGTAGATTCAGGTCTAATGATAAGATAATGGCTTCAAAATGTGTAGGCGCCTTGCCATTAGGGAAAAGTGGAGTCTTAAAGGGAAAGAAAGGGACAACTTATGATAGTGTAGTTAGACGCGAAGAATTAAAAGGATTTGGAGTAAATGTCATAAATCAACCTATTGTAATAGATGATAAAATGATTACATCCTGGAATCCATATACAGCGATAAATGTAGCATTTTTGCTGCTTGAGACTCTGACAACAAAGGAAAATGCTGACAAAGTGCGTAAATTGATGGGATTTTGATTCGCGTAAAATAAATCAATGATTGCCAATACTTCACAAATTGTATTTTATGCAGTAATATTCACATCGATTAAAACGGATATTGATAATGGTGAGGAGATATTGCAGATATGACAAATCCGACGATTGCATTAGCTAACAAGTTTGTCTTCTTGATTATGAGAGTGCCAGAGAAGAGACTGGGATTACAGTTTCTTATTGAAAAGACTTGGATTCAATAAAAAAGTTGAAGGATATTGAACAAATGCAATTACAAGGACTAAATGAAGGGAAATTTGGAACAAATCTTTTAAAAACAAGAATTTCAAAAGTTGAGAATGATTATGGATTTCAAAAGATATAAATGGCAGAAAAATTAACTGGCCACAACAGCCGGTATAGTGTATGCGGGTTTCAGCGGGTTGCGGGTGTTTATGGCTCGTAAAATAGCTCGGTGTAAAATGGTAAGTAATCGCTTCGTAATCCCGCACGACACCATAACGGCGAGACGTTGGTGTTCAGAAAGCTGAAATCTCAAAGCTTGAAAGCAGTGTTAACAGTGCGACTATTCACACGATTATCGAAGTCTTTAAGGCATTGAAAGCAGAAATTAATTTCAACGTGAAACTCGAAGACAACTTTGATAAACTAGTCTGACAGAAGAGAAAACCGAACGCACAAAGTATTGGATAAGAGCAAGCGAGTGGAAAGTGCTAACTTGAAAGTAATTTTTAGAAGTCGAAAATATTAAAAACATGAAAGGCATAACCACATACCTGACGGTACTTTTTGTGTGTATAGCATATTACAGCATTTATAGCCAGGAGAAGCTGGAAGTAGAAGGGGCGATCATCATTCAAAACTCGGAAGATCCCGCACCGGCTGCAGGTACGATCCGGTGGACAGGAGCAGACTTTGAGGGTTGGAATGGAAGCTACTGGATTTCCCTGACAGGCGGAACCATAAAAGATATTGACAACAATTCATATAGAGTGGTAACGATCGGTACCCAGACCTGGATGGCTGAGAATCTGCGGGTAGCTCACTATAATGACGGTACAGCCATTCCATTGGTGACAGTCAATACCGCCTGGCAAGATTCTTCTAATGCCGGTAATCCAGCCTATACCTGGTACAACAATGGGAACTATGTTACCGGTTATGGTGCACCGGCACCGGAATATAGTGCCTTGTATAACTGGTATGCGATAGACATTTTGTCTAATGGTAATAGGAATGTATGTCCCACCGGCTGGCATGTACCCAGTGATGCGGAGTGGACCAACTTGACGAATCATCTAGGTGGAGCATCGGTAGCAGGAGGCAAAATCAAAGAAACGGGTCTTGGCCATTGGAATAATGATAATACAGGAGCTACCAACGAGAGTGGTTTTTCAGAGATTCCGGGCGGCTACCGCTTCGACAATGGTGTATTCAGCAGTATTGGGAGCAGCGCTGGCTGGTGGAGTTCCTTACAGAGCGGAGACGATGCCTGGCTCCGCTTACTGTACAACAGCGATGACAATGTTTACAGAGACGTCAGCGCTAAGGGGTGGGGCTTGTCGGTTCGTTGCCTAAGGGATTCAAATTGACTACTTGACTATTTGGGGTATACCCACAAAAGAATAAATTTGATTCTCCTAAAAAATATAGTTCTGATGAATTAGCGGCATATATTTTTGATTTCCACACCCCAAATTACATATGATGACAATTAATAATACTTTATCCAAATGTCACTAAGCAATTTTTCCGGGTGACATCAGTAAACCCATGCAAAAAAAACGATCTTCGGTACCCACCGATTTCTCTCCCAAGAGCATCATCAACAATTGCAGAATGCCTATTTTAGTAGAAGATGGTGAATAATTATTTTCTCACCGTTGAATCACTAAAAGAAATTTAATGTTCTGCCATCAAGTACTTGCTCTCCCCGGTTGGATTACCTTCATTGTAATTCTTAATTTATCATGTGATCAGGCCTATATCCATAGTTTGGCATGGCTTGAAGTGACAAGCGAGTCGAAACCCTGGTCCCGGTGGTGGTGGCATGGCAGCAGCGTGACCAAAGAAGGGATTACAGCGGAACTGGAGGCTTATGCTAAAGCGGGTCTGGGTGGCCTGGAACTTACTCCGATTTATGGTGTCATTGGTGACGAAGAAAATTTTGTGGAATTTCTTTCTCCCCAATGGATGGAGCTATTGGAGTACACCTTGTCTGAAGCAAACCGGCTAGGTCTTGGTATCGACATGGCGGCCGGAACCGGTTGGCCTTTTGGTGGTCCCTGGGTTAGTGGAGAGGAAGCATGTAAATATCTGGCCCATAAGAGTTATATATTGAAAGCCGGAGAAAAGCTACAAGAAAAAGTCGTCTACGAACAGGAACCTTTTATCCGGGCAGTATCCAATCAGGTTTACCAGCAGTATAGGCTATTGGATCGGGGAGAAGAAATGACCGGATCCATGCCTGATGCCAGCTTGATTGGTCGAAATAAAGCCTTGCAGATTGAAGATCTGATTGATCCGGTTGAAAATAATCCGGATCTTCAGGGTAAATCCCTGGATCAGGTTCGATTCAAAAAAGATCTGCCTCTGCAAACACTTATGGCCTATGGACCCGCAGACCAAATAGTTGATCTTACAGAAAAGGTCAGTGAAGATGGTTTCCTGGAATGGACAGCCTCTGCAGGAGAGTGGAAATTGTACGCCGTTTTTCAGGGATGGCACGGTAAAATGGTGGAGCGGGCAGCACCCGGTGGTGAAGGCAATGTAATCGACCATTTTTCTTCACAGGCAATACGGGTTTATCTTTCGCACTTGGACAGTGCGTTCACCGGAAGAAACCTGAGTAACCTGCGAGCTTTTTTTAACGACAGCTATGAGGTTGATGATGCCAGAGGTCAGGCGAATTGGACTCCCGGATTTTTGGAGGAATTTGAGAAGAGACGCGGTTATGATCTGAGGAAATATTTACCGGCTTTACTTGAGCCGGATTCCCAACAAATCAATCTCCGGGTTCTATCAGATTTTCGGGAAACCTTTTCTGATCTGATCCTTGAAACTTTCACCCTTGAATGGGCATCCTGGGCAAAAGAAAAGGGAAAAATCATTCGGAATCAACCTCATGGTGCACCCGCGAATATCCTTGATCTTTATGGGGAATCGGATATTCCGGAAACGGAGGGTACCCAGATCCTCCGGATCAAATTTGCCTCGTCGGCAGCCCATGTCGCCGGCAGACAACTGGTTTCAGCAGAAGCGGCAACCTGGTTAAATGAACACTTCATTTCAAACCTGGCAGATATCAAAGAAAATCTGGACCATTACCTTATCGGTGGGGTCAATCATATATTTTATCACGGTACCTGTTATTCTCCTCCGGATGATGAATGGCCCGGCAGGCTCTTTTACGCAGCAATCCATGCCAATCCCCGAAATCCACTTTGGCGTGAATGGTCTACCCTTAATCAATACATAGCCAGATCACAGTCTTTGTTGCAGTCAGGTGTGCCTGACAATGATGTCCTGCTCTACTTTCCCATGTACGACCGTTTTGCAACTCCGGGACCAGAACTCCTGGAACATTTTGATGGACACGGACCAACCCTGGAAGGTACAGCGCTGGAAAAAGATGCTTTGTATTTACAGGAAAACGGATACACATTCGATTTTATCAGTGACCGGCAAATAGAACAACTTGAGGTCAGCGAAGGTGGGCTGCAAACCGGGGGAACTGAATATCGGACGATTCTGGTACCACCCTGCCGGTATATGCCTTTGTCGACATTCAGAAAACTGAACCAACTGGCAGAACAGGGAGCTACGATTGTCTTCCATCAACATCTGCCGGAAAATATACCGGGTTTAGGTGATCTGGAAGTTCGGCAACAGGAATTTGAGTCTTTGAAGTCTAAACATGCCTTCGTTGAAACGAAGGGATTCGACACAGCCCCTGTGGGTGCTGGTTTCTGGGCTAAAGGAGAAGATCTGGATACACTTCTTTCCTTTGCCGGAGTTAAGCCGGAAGGCATGACTAGCCATGGTCTCGAATTTGCGCGTCGCAAAAACAACGACGATGAAACAATTTACTTCATCACCAGCTGGAAGCAGCCCATTGATCAATGGATACCGATCGCCAAAGATGCAAAGTCGGTGACTGTCTTCGATCCGATGACCGGAAAAATGGGGTTGGCCAAGATCCGAACTACAACTCAGGGATCGCTTGAAGTCTACCTGTCATTAAAGAGGGGAGATGGCATCCTTTTGATAACCAGGAATGATGTGCCGAAAACACCCTCGTGGCCATATTATAAAAAGGAAAATGGCCGGGATACATTAACAGGAACCTGGACCCTGCGATTTCTCGAGGGTGGTCCCACCTTGCCAGAGCCGGTGAACATGGAAATGCTTGACACCTGGACTCAATTGGAAGGTGAACTTTACCGATCGTTTTCCGGTACGGCCATATACAGTTTGTCTTTTAACAGGCCATTAATTGCCGGTACTGCTTTCCTTCTGGATTTAGGTATAGTTCATGAAACCGCCAGGGTACGGTTAAACGGAGAGGATCTGGGAGCTTGTTTGGGTCCTGATTACCAGATCTTATTTGATTACAATAAAATAAAAGAAGAAAACCTGCTGGAGATCGAAGTGACCAACTTGATGGCCAATCGCATTGCTCACCTGGAGCGAAATGGAGTTTTTTGGAAGCGGTTTTATAATATAAATTTCCCTCCGCACCTGGCAGAGAACCGGGGGAGAAATGGCTTATTCGATGCTTTAACCTGGCAACCCTTGCCTTCCGGATTATTGGGTCCGGTCACTTTAACCAGCCG
This sequence comes from Saprospiraceae bacterium, assembly GCA_041748995.1. Lineage (GTDB taxonomy): Bacteria > Bacteroidota > Bacteroidia > Chitinophagales > Saprospiraceae > JABDMH01. Next base: position 5,642 of record JBGTCB010000525.1, read on the forward strand.
TAGTAGCGATCTGTGATTTACGATTTACGATTACGATTTAAACCTAGAAAAAACATGAAGGAAATTATCAAAGAAAGAACAAAAAAACTTGGAACAGCAATTATCAACCTGATCGATGATTTTCCGAATAACCCGCGGCCTGGACTATTGCAAAACAAATCACAAAGAGTGCCACTTCGATAGGAGCGAATTACCGGGCTGCCTGCAGAGCAAAATCAGATGCTGACTTTATCCATAAATTGAAGATAGTAGAGGAAGAAGCGGATGAAACGGCATATTGGCTGGAAATAATTGAAGAAACTAAATTAATTGAAAACACGCATCTGCAAGAACTTAAGAATGAAACCAATGAAATTTTGAAGATCGTGGTGTCGTCAATCAAAACAAAAAGGAGTAATATGAACCATTCTACGTAAGTCGTTACAGCGTAAATCGTACATTGGATCGTAAATCGTACATTGGATCGTACATCGTATATCGCAAATCGTACATCGTACATCGTACATTGTATCGTCCTGAAATAGGTTGACTTTTAAAATCAACCTAAAATATGAAAAAGCAGTCGAAATCAGATAAGCGATTGGAAATTCGGAAGCAGCGTTATTTTTCAGAGACATTTAAGAAATCCAAGGTAAAGGAGTTGACTGAAAAGCAGATTACTATGAGTGAAATTTGCGAACTTTATAATGTGTCGCGGCAGTCGGTTTACAACTGGTTGTACCGATATTCGCCTCAATATGAGAAAGGAACCAATCAGATTATCGAGATGGAAAGTGAAGCTAGGAGGAGTAAATTACTACTTGAGCGTGTTGCAGAGCTTGAGGGCGTAATCGGTCGTAAACAATTGATCATTGATTATTTGGAGAAACTCATTGAAGTAGCAGGCACCGAACTTGGCTATGATCTAAAAAAAACTTTCGGACCCAACTCATCGAATGGTTCCGGTGTAACCGAACAGAGCACTCCTACCCATTAAAGACAATATATGCAGAGAGTGGCATTAGCAAGCAAGCGCATATACAGATGGTACAAAGACTGGAACGGATCGAACAGAGCATACCTTATTATGAGGGCCTGATTATGCAGGTGCGAGATATTCATCCAGGTATGGGTTTACGAACAATATATCAAAAGACCCAACCAGAGGGCATTGGAAGAGACCCTTTTATCGCACTAGGCATTCGATTGGGGCTATGTATGGATCCCATAACTAACCGAAAACGAACCACTTATGTACATCGAGGGACGAGTTATTTCAATCTTTTGACAGGAATGGACTTTACAGATGTCAATCAAGTCTGGGCTACCGATATCACCTATTATAAGATAGGCGATGAGTTTTATTACATCAGTTTAATGATGGATTTATATTCCAGGAGAATACTGGGATATTTTGCAGCAGATAATATGAGAGCTGAATCCAGTGTAAAGGCACTTAAAATGGCTCTCGATAACCGGGGAATCAAAAAATATCAGGGTACTTTAATACATCATTCAGATAGAGGATCTCAATATGTCAGTGAGATTTACACAGATATGTTAGAGGCATATGAGATCAAGGTAAGTATGTGTTCGAGTGTCTATGAGAATACAATGCAAGAGAGAGTAAACAGAACTATTAAAAACCAATACCTAAAACATTGGCATATTAAGAATCTTCCTGAATTAA
>JBGTCB010000526.1:0-2143 GCA_041748995.1 Saprospiraceae bacterium
ATTTACGGGGATCATTGACTAATACACCTTCACCCGTGACCCTCTCACCGATCCGGTTAGAAAAGCCAACATCCAGGTTGCCATTATATTTATAGCGTTTCCGGTATTGTGACTTTACTTTCAGCCCCCAGCTTCCATTGAAATAAATGTCACTGAGCAATTCCAGGTCGAGATGGTCGCTGATAGGAAAATAGTAGCCAATATCCCGCAATCCGAAACCCCACTGATCGGAGTATTCATAATCACTGGGAAAGATCATTCCATTTTTGGCTCCCTGGGAAATGGGGAAGAATCCAAATGGTAAGATAAAAGGAGTGGGTACTCCTGCAATTTCAAGATTGCTGGGGCCGACGATCACCTGTCTGTTTGGGATGATCTTTTGCTTCTGGCTGCGAATACCGTAATGAGGATGTTCAGCATCACAGGTAGTTAGAATCACATCCCGGCTATAGACGTAATCAACCGAATTGGTATCTGGGCCACCAGACACAAATTTTGTTTCACTGCCATGAATAAACATGTTACTTTCTTCGGTCAGCACATCATAGACCTTACCTCTCCGGGTTTTAAAGTTGTAGCGTAGGCGCTGAGCGGTAAATTGGGTGGTGCCATCATCAAAAAATGGTCTGCCATCTTCATTTCGTTCCTTTTTGGACTGATCGACTAATGGTCCCTCAACCAGTTGATCCTGGGGAAAGATTCCGTTAAGCGAGTCCAGATAAATGGAATCCAGTTGTTCCTGGGTGAGAGGAGGAGGAGCAATCTCTTCGACCGGCTCAGGTTCATTTCTAAGTTGATCGAGAGGATCAGCATGCTTGAGACTATCCGGGAGTTGCTCTGCAAGGGCAATACTACTGTCCAGATTAACCCGTATATAATCGGCAGTAATCGAATAACTCTGATACTTAATTGACGCTTCACCATACAAGTAAATCATATGGTCAGCGTTACTAAAGATAATCGAGTCTCTGGCACTATAAACCACCTTATCTTCAAGCGTATCGGCTGAAAATGCTACCATTCCACGGAGTCGGGGTAACGTATCAGATAAAGACAAAGTGTCTGTTATCGGAGCAGGGACTGGCAAAGATGGGTTATTGACTTGTCCTTGAAGCAAGTTCGAATAACATATTAAAATAAATAATTGTATATAAACTATTGATTTCAAGGAAATTTGGCTTTATTTTTGCTAACTACACATTAGAAAAATATTTAATGTTAAAATCAGAAACTTATGAAACGTTTCATATCGGCATTCAGCTTCGTGACTTTTGGTTTTCTGATCTTCAACCTGCATATAACGGCTGAAGCATCAGTAAAAGCCGCAAAGGTAGCCTATTCGCTGCCTGATTGTGCTAATTTTAATATTTCGTTAAGCAATGCTTCCGAGAACGATCCTCTGCACAACGTGGGCGCAGGTGGTGTCAAAAAAGTTGTATTGGATGCCGGTCATGGAGGTAAAGATCCCGGATGTTCAGGTAAAAATTCAAAAGAAAAAGATATCGCACTGGATATTACTCTGCGTGTGGGACAGCTGATCAAGAAACATCATCCGGATGTCGAGGTTATTTATACCAGAAACAAGGACGAGTTCGTACCGTTGCATGAGAGAGCAGCTATTGCCAATCGCAACAAAGCAGATGTATTCATCTCGATACACTGCAACACCACTGCTAAACGAAACAGTGCCGTGGGGACTGAAACTTTCGTCATGGGTCTTCATAAAGCCGAAGACAATCTCCTCGTTGCCAAAAGGGAAAACTCTGTTATCGAGCATGAACAGAACTACGAAGCCCATTATGATGGGTATGATCCCAACTCTGACGAGGGTCACATTGTCCTTAGTATGTATCAAAACGCCTTCCTGGATCAAAGCATCTCCCTGGCAAATCTTATTGAGGATGAATTCAGAACCCATGGTCAAAGAGTGAGTCGTGGTGTAAAACAGGCAGGTTTTCTCGTATTAAAAAATACGGTCATGCCCAGTGTCCTGATTGAAGCTGGTTTTCTCAATAATATTAAAGAAGAAACCATCTTAACCTCAGAAGAGGGTAAAGATCGTTCTGCAACGGCTATTTTTAACGCTTTTACCAAATATAAGCTTGACATGGATAAACTGGCTGTCAACCAGACATCAAATATT
>JBGTCB010000527.1:0-3964 GCA_041748995.1 Saprospiraceae bacterium
GATGAGCTTATTTTTCGTCAGATCAAAGAAGCGAAACCGAGCATAGTACCCACTACGTGAGGCTTTCGAAGATGATGAGCTGGCGGAAAAGAAGCCATCAATGGTGTTAGATATTTTGGAAATGCAGCACTAATCTCCCTCGTGATGCCTCGTCTCGCTTGGTTCTTTTTTAATTTGACTAATTTCAGAGGTTTTTAGAGGTACCCTAATAAATTTTCGAAGAAAATTGTTTTTACCATGAACGGGGTTAATAGAGGTGCCCAATATATTTTCTAATCAATCGATTTCGTAATGGTCCCTGCCAACTCCGTGGGAGTAAATCCAAATTTTGTTTTGAAGGATCGGTAGAAATAGGACCTGGAATTGAATCCTGTCATATGAATGATTTCACTGACATTGAGTTGTCCATCCTTCAACAATTGATATGCTTTTTTTAAACGGTAATCCCGAATAAATTCAGTGAGTGACATATCTACCAGTGACTTCAACTTTCGAAACATCTGAGTTCGGCTCATACCAAGATGATGGCAGAAATCAGAGACATTCAAATCGCTTTCGTTGAGATTGCTGTCAATAAACCGTATCAGGCATTCCATAAATTTTTGATCCACTTCACTCAAACCATCCGGTAACTTGTCAATCTGGTATTCCCGAAGGAATCTCTTTTTGATAGCATCCTGATGGGACAATTGGTTGGCCAGGACCAGTTGGAGCTCCTCCAGATGGTAAGGTTTTGCCAGATAAATCGCAGCACCTTGTCTTAATCCCTGTATCCTGTGCTCTCCGGCTGATAATGCGGTAAGCATCACTACCGGAATATGACTGGTATTTACATTTTCTTTCAGGTGGGAGCAAAAATCCATACCATTCATCTCAGGCATCACAACATCACAGATGACGATATCCGGAATGTTCTTTATAGCCATACCCAAACCTTTTTGCCCATTTTCTGCCTCCAGTATCAGATAATCCTTTTGCAATTGTCGTTTCAGGAGAGACCTGGTCTCCGGGTTGTCCTCAATGATAAGAAGGGTCTTATGTTGCCCATTTTTATTCAGCTGGTTGGTCAGAATAAGATTGTGGGGTTCGTGGTAGATGCCTCCAATATAACTACCATTGTAATCGTGTCTTTCATCTTCAGGTGTTACTTCAAATTGGCTCTGATGAAAAGAATCCTTAGCGATTGGCAGTGTTACTGCAAACCGGGTTCCCTGTCCTATTTTGCTGGTGACATGTAACTGGCCATTATGTAATTCGGTGAGTTTTTTTACAAGAGATAATCCAATGCCGGTACCTTCCTTTGTCAGATCTCCCTGGTTTGCCACCTGGTAGAAACGATCAAATATTTTTTCAAGCTGATCCGGGGGTATACCGATTCCACTGTCTTGTACAGATATCACGGCAAATTTGCCACCGGAATTATTTCCTTCATCCAGATAAATCAACACTTCGCCGCCTTCTGGTGTGAATTTCAAAGCGTTGGAAACCAGATTTGAAATAACTTTTTGAAGAATATCCCGGTCATACCAGACTGCATAGGAATATTTCCAATTATTGATAAAATTCAGATCAATATTTTTTCGCCTGGCCAGTATCATAAAACCAGTCACAATGTTGTCCAGATCCGATGCCAATTCTCCTTCACTTATCCTGATAAAGTATTGTCCACTCTCGAGTTTGGCTTTATCCATTAATTGATTAACCAACTTGACCATTTGCTGGGTGTTGGCTCTCATTTTCTCCTTAATTTCCTCCAGGGGCATTATTAAATCAGACCTGCCCAATTCTTCCAGATATCCCATCAATATCGTGAGGGGCGTTTTTAATTCATGTGATAGTCCGATGAAAAATTGAGACTGAGCCTGATGGGTTTGTCTCAATTGTTCAGCCTTGCTTTCTATTGCAATGGCATTAGCTTGCAATTCCTTATTTGCTTCGACCAGAATGGCAGCTTGCCGTTGGATTTCCTTTGTTTGATTTCGGACTTCTCTTTGTAGTAATTTATTCTTGTTCCTGATGTTGCGAATGCGCACCCGGTATGCGATCCAGACCCCAAAGATCATAACACATATAAATAAAGTCTTAAACCAGGTTGTTTGCCAAAAAGGAGGAATTACGTAGATTTTTAATTGTTTCGGCACACTCCACACGCCGTCATGATTTGCTGCTCTGGCCTTAAAAATCAGAGGTTTACCTCTGGGCAGATTGCTGTAAGTTGCAGTCCGGTTATTTACTGTATAATTCCAGTCAAGATCAATTCCCTCGATCATGTATGCGTATTGATTTTTTTGCGACTGCGAATATCCCAGGGCTGTTAGTTCGAAACTGATTGGAGTGTAGCGATAAGGTAATCTAAGATCTTTGGTCTGGCTGATGTCTTTCTGAAGAACAGAGCCGGTTCCGGGGCTTACCGATTTATTAAAGACCTGTAATTCGGTGATTAATATTTCGGGTGCATTCGGATTATTGAGTTTCAGTAAATCCGGATGAAATCGATTGATACCATTTATACCTCCGAAATAGAGATATCCGAATTTATCCCGGTGAGCAGAATTAGGAAGAAAGATTTCATCCTGAAGTCCATCCTTCTTGTCAAAATTAAGGAACACTTTTGTGCTCGGGTCAAATCTTGAAAGTCCATAGTTGGTGCTCAACCACAGGTACTGACCATCTGATAAGAGAGAAACAATGTTGTCGTTTGGGAGACCATCAGCCGTTGTATAATATTGAACCTTTTTCGTGATACGATCGATGTGAAATAATCCTGTTCCCCCGATCCAGCAATTATCCCGGTCGATACTTACGTGCAGAAACGCCATCCGGTGTTGTTGAGTTGACTGGTAGCGGAAGTATGGAAAGAAGGCATCCTTCTCCGCATCGTACTGATAAATATCCGTTTTTGAAATGGCCCATACTATATCATCAGGATCTCGTACTATGGAGAAGATGTCGTCATGAATTGGGTAGGAGCGAAGATTTTTTCCAGCATCGATTCTAAAAATTCTTCCATCGACAATCCAATGTTTCTTTTCCTTGTCCGGGAGAAAACTGCGAAGATCTTCGATTCCTTCTTTTTCACCCCATTTGTCCAGATGACCCTGATCAAGATTATAATGGTAGATCGCACCAGCACCCTCAAGCCATATATCGCGACCATCCAGAACTACGATGGTTCCCAGTATAATTTTGAGTAATTCATTGTTTAAATGTGGAGTGTTTCGATAGTTTAGCCATTGTTTTTTCTTATGATCGTAATAATTCAACCCGCCATACTGGGTGGTCACAGCAAGATTACCATCATCATCACCGCTTAAACCATTGACTTCTCTGGCACTCAGTGTATTCGGATCTTCCGAAAAGTGGGTCATGTGTTCAAACCTCTTTTCATAAATATCATATTTCGCCAGGCCTCTGAACATCGCCCAAACGATTCCGTTATTGTCTTTCAGATAAATTTGAATATCTCCATCAACCGGCCTACCCTGGTAAAAGACCCTTATCTTTTCAAAGGTGTTTGCTTCCGGGATCCATTCATAGATACCATCAAAACTTTGATTAGCCAGAATATGATCATCCAACTGAAAAAATGACCAGGTTTTTCCATCCAACTTCTTTTCAATTTCACCGGTGGATCGATCGTAGAGATAAACGCCATCGTCAGAACCAAGCAGCATCCTGGTATCATCCAGAAAAAACATGTCATTGATAGGGGATGATAAAACCTGAGTTTTACTCCCATCCTTGAGAAAGTGAATAATGTTGCCTTGATCATAATAACTCACTCCCCCTCTATGCCAGCCAAACCATAGACCACCCTGGTCATCCAATTTAAGGGAGGTGGCCCTCCATTCCCGGGTTTCTTGCCCTTCAGTTTCTGGATTAAAACGGTCCAAAAATGTTTGATTTTCCTGATCCCATATGTAAATGCCACCTGATGATGCCACCCAGATTCTCCCATTTTGAT
>JBGTCB010000528.1:0-6422 GCA_041748995.1 Saprospiraceae bacterium
ATTATTCGACAGTTTTAATTGATGCCAGAAAATATTTTTGGTTTAACCAGTTTAATATCAGCTTTCGGGGGCTGCATTACGCCCGTTATGGAGCGGACTATAATGCTCAACAACTTGGTTCTATATATGTGATTGATCCAACCCTGGTGCGTGGATATAACAATTTGTCCTTGTCGGATCTTGATACTTTCGGTATCAATTTCTCTCATATTCAGGGTCCAAAGATTGCTGTCGGGAATGCGGAGATCCGATTACCTTTTACCGGTCCTGAACGACTCTCTTTGATAAAATCCGGGTTACTTATTACAGAGTTAGCTGCCTTCTTCGATATAGGGGTTGCCTGGGACAGTAATAACCAGTTTGGTACTGACAGTGCATCAAAACCAAAACCGATTATGAGTACCGGACTTGCTGTGAGAGTGAATTTATTTGGAGCTTTTATCCTCGAGCCTTATCTGGCCAAACCCCTGCAGAGTACCTCAGGTTGGACATTCGGGCTCAATTTTGTACCTGGCTGGTAACAACAAAACCGCATAAAAATATTTTTGTCAAACAAAACTTAGTTTTTGTCTATGGCGTTAATACACCCGGATCGTATTTTTTAAACCGGGTCTAAGACGACCCACAAACTTAAGTATCAATGATGAAATCACTGGTTAATGCCATATCAGGTATGGCTCTTATCTTTTCTCTGGCTGTTCTGACAGCCTGTGGTGGCAATAAAACCACCGAATCTACAATGGATTCCGAAGAAATCTCGATGCAGATGCAGCAGGAGGTTAATGCGGTAAAAGACGAACTGAGTAAAGCCCAAATGAAGCTCAATGATCAATTGGCTAAAATTGATGCGAAGTTAGCTACAGCGGATGCTCAATCAAAAATGCAGCTGGAAGAAGTGAAAATGAAATTGCAAAAAGAATCTGACAAATTGAACAGACAAATGGCCACTGTAAATGGTGACATAAAAGACGGCTGGGAAGAAGTAAAGTCAGAATCCAGGCAACTGGTTAGAAACATCGAAAACTCCATTAAAGCTCTGGAAATAGATATTTAATCGATTTTTCGTTAATAAGAATGGAGTCCCCATCCTGTTTCAGGTGGGGATTTTTTATTGCATTAGATTATCTATTACGAGGTAAAAACTGCTGCAAACACGGGCACATAAGCCCTTTTTGATTCTCACTCCCGCGCAGCGCGGGACAAGCTATGATGGTGACCATGTCTGCGAGTCAAAAAGCGCTTGGAGCACCCGTCTTTATTGCATTAGATTACCTCTCACTACAAAAACCCAATGAATAATCCTGGTTAAAGCAAATATCTTCGAATTTTTTTGGGTTGCCCTCTAATCTCCTTCGCCTTACTTCGTTGATCGTCAGTTAGATAGCTACGGCTTTGTCCCACACTTGTCTGGCTTGCATCTTATTTAATTTTTACTCATTCAGAGGCAAAATACAGGCGATCTATTCTCAATAGATAAAAGAACTGGAATTTATTATGTTCCATAATTATATTTTTTCTGAAAGCGTTCACTAAACAATGTATTTCGATTATCCGAAAGATTAAATTTTAACATTTATGATATATTAACAACCAAATATTGACGTTAATACTTCAACATTCATTTCTACGAACAACTCCCTTTAAGAATATTATGAATTCACCAGACTAAAGTTAAGCTTCAGTTCCAACGGATATTAGCTAGTCTGGGTGAGTTTTGATATAGTTTTCATTTTTTAACCTATACAACTTTTGATTATGAAACACGTGTTTGTAGTCCTGTTACTAGTAATGGGCGTTTATGTAACCCAGGCTCAGGGAATTGTAGAGCAAGCTGAAAACACTTCCGAGTTAAGCATATTTGTCACCGCATGTAAGGCAGCGGGTCTGGAATCCGTATTGACTGGTGAAGGTCCATTCACTGTCTTTGCTCCTTCCAATGATGCATTTGCCGCCTTGCCGCAGGGTACACTCGAGTCTTTGTTGATGCCAGAAAATAAGGATCAACTGACTCAAATCCTTTCGTATCATATTGTTCATGGTAAAGTAATGACCAATGATGCAAATGAAGGTAAAGTGCCAACCGTTCAGGGTGAGGAAGTAGACATTGCTATTTCAGAGGATATGGTTAGAATCAATGACGCTAAGGTAACTACTCCAGATGTAGAAGCATCCAATGGAGTTATCCATGTTATTGACCATGTTATTATGCCACCTTCGCAATTGAAGAATTAATTTTATACTGAATAGGTGCTAAAGTAAAGGGAGGGGATTCAATGATCTTGAGTTTCTCTCCCTTTTTGTTTTTCTGGATTTAATAGTCATGGAAGTAGGCAAGAGAACATGTCTTGCAACTACCTGATCCCTATCTGTTGTCAGTTCTCGTGCATATTACCCTGATTTCAATTTGTCCTTTGGATATTTCCCATTATTTTGAGCATATCAATTGGAGCAAACCAATATATGCATGAGATACTTTAAATATAGCAATGGGGATAAAATGCCCATGTTGGGACTGGGTACCTGGAAATCAAATGATCGGGATGCCTACCGATCTGTGAGAGAAGCAATTAAAATCGGCTATCGTCATTTAGATTGTGCTTCACGTTATGAGAACGAAAGGGAGATAGGTGAAGCTATTTCTGACGCCATTAACGCAGGTGAAGTCAATCGGGAAGAATTATGGATCACTTCTAAATTATGGAATAATGCGCATCTGCCGCAACACGTGCAGCCGGCATTGGAGGTCACCCTCAGTGACTTGCAGATTGATTATATCGATCTCTATCTGGTGCATTGGCCGGTAGCACTTCGTCCGGATGTGATTTTTCCAGTCACCGGAGACGAATTTCTGAGCCTGGAAGAAATACCTTTATATGATACCTGGCAGGCGATCGAGGCATGTCAGGACAAAGGTTTATGCCGTCATATCGGGGTTTCAAATTTCAATGTACCAAAAATGGAAGATCTGATTGCAAAAGGTGGTCGGATGCCTGAATGCCTTCAGGTTGAATCGCATCCCTTTTTCCAACAGGAACCTCTATTGGAATTTTGCAGGAAAAACAATATTGTCTTTACGGCCTATTCACCCCTTGGTTCCCTGGACCGGCCTGCCCGTTTAAAAAGTGATGACGAACCACTTCTTCTCGAACATTCAATGATAGCAGCGATTGCTGAAGAAACCAGTTCCACTCCGGGTCAGGTATTGCTTGCCTGGGCCTTGCAAAGAGGAACTGCCGTGATCCCAAAGTCCAGTAATCCCTTACGGCTTCGACAGAACTACGAAGCAAATGGTATCGGACTTTCGCCGGATCAAATGAAAAGAATCGACGCTTTGGAGAGAGGTTTCCGTTATGTCAATGGAAGTATCTGGACTTTTAAAGGGTCACCGTATACCCTTGACCAGATCTGGGATCAATGAGAACGACCGTCATATCCCATCGCTGTCATTCAGTGGCAAATACCTAACTTTGGAAGACCAGGCTTTCATCGCACCTGGATCTTATGTCGAAAAGTATGAATCCAGTTCATTTTTTTTGTTGCGTGGCACTTGTCCTTTTATCCTGTGATGATGAAAGTCCGGACCGGCCGGTTTCGTTTCCTGTACCGAAAATGGATTCATCGATTGCTTCAGGGATAGAATGGGATAGTTCACTTACCCGGGATGTCTATTATGATAAGGTGCTGGGTATGATCCTGGGTTCGGCAATTGGCGATGCCATGGGTGCCCCCACAGAAATGTGGCATCGCGATGATATAGTCACCCAGTTGGGTTATGTTGATAAACCGGATGCAGTAATCCGGGAAGGTTCCCCTGAGGGTCCCTGGGCTTACAACCTGCCGGCAGGGGGTACGACCGATGATACCCGGTGGAAATACCTCATCAGTGAATTTATTCATACGCAAGATTTGTCGGGCTTAAAAAGTAGTGATTTTGCTCAAAATATTATTGATTTATATATAGCGGAGAAGGCTGATCTGCTTCAGGAGACAGATTTTGCACCAGAACAAATCGAAACTCAGGTCCGTCACATGACCTGGTTGCAAGAGTGGGCTAAAGTAGCCAAACCATATGTGGAGAATGATCTGGATGGATATCGGGACGCGGTCAATCGGTTTTATGGCGGAGAAATGGCCTGTGCCGGAATGCTCTTTGCTCCCGGTATTGGAGTGTACTATCCGGGCGATCCTGAGAAGGCATATCAACAGAGCTTTCAACTCAGTCTGTTTGATTTGGGTTATGCCCGCGACATCACCGGTCTTACAGCAGCTTATGTGGCCAAAGCAATGCAACCTGGTGTATTGGTAGGAGACATCGGCGAATTATCCAGGACTATCGATCCTGAGCATTATTTTGAAAGTAGGCTCGTTGGTCGAATTGCCAACCGTTATTACCAGGATGCGAAAAGTATATCTTTTGAGGCCAAAGGACTAACCACCCAGGATATCGATGCATTGGCACGGAGACCAGAGAATTATCCATACACGGAATTGTATTTTGCTCAGGTGCAAAAAGCGTATGAGTTATTGGATGACAAACTGCAGGATATTCCTTTTCATGCAGGTGAAATTCATTTAATCAATTTAACTGCCCTGGAGTTTTGCTCGGGTAATTTTAAGAAAAGCATAGAATTTGTGGTGAATTATGGTCGGGATAATGATACAGTTGCAGCTGTAACCGGAGCTATACTGGGAGCTTTTGTCGGTGCCGGGAATCTTCCACCTGAATGGTCTGAAATTGTTCTGAAGACCAGTAAAGAGATGGTGGGTATTGATTTGGAGGCGATGGCCAACAAAATAACAATAAAAGTTTTTGGTAAGTAATCTGGATCACTTCTGTTTTCTAACTTGTTTTATGTTGAATATGATAGCTATTGATTAGCATTTAGAAAAAAGGGAAATGAAGTACATCAATAAATTAGCACCAGTTTTTTTGGCCTTACTTATGATAAGTTCTGGAAGAACTCAGAATAATTCATATCAGGACCAGTTTAAGCTGCACGTCATTAATATCCAGTCTGCTTTTAGTTCATGCGCTGTCTTTGATGTAGATAAGGACGGTGATCTGGATATTATTTCCGGAGCCTTTTGGTATGAAGCACCAACCTGGGAAAAGCATTTTATGGCAGATGTCGAAGTAATCCAGGGCAGACCAGATGGTTATTCACATCTTCCAATGGATATTAATGGTGATGGGTGGATGGATATTTTACATTGTAACTTCAGGAGCAAGTCAATATATTGGTTGGAGCATCCGGGGGCTTCTCTGGGAGAATGGAAAAAACATGTTGTTGATGTGCCAGGTCCGATGGAAACTGGCCGACTTTATGATATTAATCATGATGGACAGATGGATGTTTTACCCAATGGCTGGCATTTTAATGCCTGGTATGAGTTAGCAGCAGCTGTCGTAGGAGAAGAGCCCCGGTTTGTCAGGCATGAAATCGGACCAGAAGGGGCAGGCCACGGAAATGGGTTTGGCGATATCAATGGTGACGGTCGTGGAGACTATGTGGGCATTAAGGGCTGGTATGAAGCACCGGAGCACCCCACTACTACAGACTGGATCTGGCATCCAGATTTTGATCTGGGTAGGACATCGATCCCGATTATTGTCGCGGATATCGATAACGATGGAGATAACGATCTCATCTATGCTCAAGGCCATGACTATGGTATTTTTTGGGAAGAACAGACAAAAGACCATCTGGGTAATAGAGCATGGGTTAAACATCTGATTGACAGCAGTTGGTCACAGGGTCATAGCCCTCTCTGGATTGATTTAGATCAAAATGGGCACATGGAATTTGTCAATGGTAAACGGTTTTGGTCACATGAGGGCCGGGATCCGGGTGCCCGGGATCCTCTCGTGATCTACAGTTATGAGTATAATCCGGCTACAAAAACTTTTTTAAGAAGGACAATTCAGGAAAATGGACCAGCTGGTTTTGGACTTGATCCCAAAGCAATCGATCTTGACCAGGATGGCGATATAGATTTAATTTTACCCGGCAGGAGTGGGCTCTACTGGTACGAAAATCTACTTAATCAACCCGAGAAATGAGGATATCAGAGGCATAATTTGTATCACGCTAATCAAATACTTATCTTAAAAGAAAAAATATGGGATGGATTATATGGCTTTTAATCGGGTTAGCCGCCGGAGCTTTAGCAAAACGAATCACACCACAGGAGGAAAAGCCAGGATGGGTATCCAGTTTAATCATTGGCATCGTCGGAGCACTTCTGGGCGGATTTTTGTTCGGCCTGGTAGGTATTCAATCGTCTACCTGGATTGGTAGCTTCATCTTTGCTTTAATTGGCTCGATCATTTTTCTATATCTCTATCATCGTTATTTAAAAAATAAGATGGACCTGGGTATTTAGGGTTCGTTGGCAGTTTGACCCGAAGCCGATCGCGAGCG
>JBGTCB010000529.1:0-7706 GCA_041748995.1 Saprospiraceae bacterium
CCTTCTCCTTTGCCGAGCCAACTCGCTAATAGTGCGGTGAGAGGGCAGGCAATAAAAAAGAAAATCAGGATTTCCGGATTAGCCGCCAGAAGTTGAAAAAATTCTCTTAATGTCATACTGTAGTCTCATTTGAGTTGTAATCTATCCTGACTTACAACAAATTACCAATGTACCGATATTCATATCTTCAATACTCTATCTTCAGGATCTGATCCGGTTTCAAAGATCCTTATGTCTTTCCCAATAGTTTTGATCTTCAATTTCTTCGAGAATCTTGAGATAATTGCCATATCGCAATTCACTGATTTCTCCTTCCTTGACTGCTTCTTTGACAGCACATTTTGGTTCGTTTCGATGAGTGCAGTCAGGATAATGGCAATTGTCTGACAATATAAAGAGTTCGCGAAAATTGTGTGCAACGTCCATCGGTTCCAGGTTATTGAATGACAAGGTTTTAAAGCCTGGAGTGTCAATGATATAACCACCGTCAGTCAGTTCGAACATTTCAGCAAAGGTAGTTGTATGCTGTCCCTTACCGGAATAATCAGATAGTTCGGAAGTGCGTAGTGCCAATTCCGGAGCAAGGGTATTGATAAGTGTCGACTTACCTACTCCACTTTGTCCTGAAATCAATGTGGTTTTACCTTTGAGCAGATTACGGATTTCATCAGTACCTTGCCCACTAATACAAGATACCAGATAGACCTGGTAACCGATCGCTTCATAAACAGCCTGATAGTATTCAAATAGGGCCAATTCCTCCTCTCCATACAAATCTGACTTATTAAAAATAACCGCTGCCGGTATATCATGCGGCTCTGTCATTAAAAGAAAGCGGTCAATGACCCCCTGCTTTAAATTGGGTTGGACCATCGTTACAACCAGAATTGCCAGATCAACGTTACTGGCCAACAAATGTAACTGATGTTTTTTCCGGGGTGACTGTCTGACGATATAATTTCTGCGGGGTAATATCTCTTTGATCAGTGCATTGATTTCACCACCTTCTTCAATCTCAAAAAGAACCTGGTCACCTACCGCAATAGGGTTGGTCAATGAAATATCATCGAGTCTGAACTTGCCTATGATCCTGGCATTTATTTGTTCTCCGGTATCGGTTTGGATTGTATACCAGCTGCCGGTACTTCTGATTACAGTTGCTTTCTCCATATTAAAATCTATAAACCGGGATAAACAATTCAAATCCAGGTGTAACCACTTTTTGTAAAGGATATGCATATCGTATACCGATACTAATTGGTACTTCATTAACAGCATTCATATCAAAGACAAGTTCAGCACCCACACTTTGGTAACTTCGATGTTGTTCAAGATTTCGCACTTGAGAAATTTCATAAAATGGATTGACACGTATCCTAAAAAAATAAATTAATCCTCCAAATCCCCAATCGGGATAAAAAACGGGCAAATGATAATCAACACTAAAGCGGAACACCTGTTCTCCCGGAATCACGCCTAAGCCCCGGTGATTCAAACCATTCGTAAACTGGTAGTCGCCGCCGCGCACATCTGATTTCAGATCTGCTTCTAAAATCAGATTATGATTGACCCCTACCCCACGGAACGCCAATCCTGTTCTTACCTGAATCTGTTCCGCTAAATATTGATCAATAGCCCTGTTATATCTCATCTGCAGATACTGACCACTGTGGGTGAAGATATTCTTACGAGCCTTTATCTGTTGCTGCTGTAAGGTTGCCTGTCCTTGCAATGAAGTTATGGAAAGATCAAGATCTCCACCCAACATGGTTTGATTAATTCCAATAGAGGGGCTGATTTTCCTAAAATAGGTTTTAGAAACAAAATTCCAGTCAACCGAAAAACCTCCAAATAGATTGGTTTCATTCCAGTTGCGGGTGACTCCATCAATTGCTCCCGTCCTGTTGAGTCTGCTGATTTGCAAATCAAGGCTGGGATACCATGCTGCTATTGACACCTGAGCAAAGGGTCGATAATTTTGTTCGTCATAGTTATATCGAATGCCGGCTGCAATTTCAACATTGTTTAACACATTATTTGACAGTACCCGGCCAATAATCTCCGGATCTTCGATATTCAAACCCCATGTGTGGAGATTAAAGCTATGTGCCAACCGATTGTAATTTTTGACTTCATAGTCATTCCCGGGAAAACTATCAAGTAAATTTACATCCGCGTCAAACTCATATTCAAAAGCACCAGACATCGATTGCTTATGCTGATTACGGTCAACTTGTTTTATGGTATGTCCCATTTTGCCAAACGTTACATAGTAAAGGTCTTTCGTGCCAACTGCTGGCTGAAAGGCACCGTTTAGTTCATCTGTAATCTGTCTGGTGGCACCCGTATACACATTGGTGGCAAAGATATTTTCACGCCCGTCCGTTGATGCACTATAATAGACTTCCTCTCCCTTTACTTCCGGAACTCCCAGTATTCGATTTAAAAATGGCACAGTTATAATCTCATTGCCTGAGTCGATCACGATCTGAACAATAGCCATCTTTCCGGTTGTATCTCTAACGGAAGAGAGCACTGATTTTTCATCCTGACTCCATTGAGGATAGGTGAAAAACCAACCGTCATGATGAAACTCGTTGACTACCGAACCTGTAGTACCGTCGATCACTTTGAGACCACTCTCGGCAGTCTCATTCATATGTGCACAAACGATTTTACTTCCGTCACGAGTCGGATGAGGAGAAAAATACTTTTGTTTATGGGTAATGCGGTGCCGGATACCCGTCTGTAAATCATATCTTATTATATCGGAGTAATCATTTTCAGTCCATCTGGCATCGGTGTTGAATTCTGTCCAGGTTAAGAAAGGACCGCTTCCCGCGAAATAAGAATCAATACTAACTCCTCTCGTTATCAGCTGTCTGGATGACTTTCGGAGAAGATTATAGCTATAAAATTTACCAATGCGGTCATAACTTCGATGAAAATAGATCAGAGTAGAATCATCTGCGACATGAGGAAATTGATAATCAGTAAAGACTTTGGGTTCAATTTCGGGAATCAGGACGGGGAGACCTTTTTCTTCAGCAACATTTCTGCTTTCCTTTTCGGCAAGTTCTTTCCACATATTTTCAAACATGCTGGATGGATTCTGTCCGGATTTCTTTTTCATTGCCCTTGAAAAAGGATAAAATATTCCTTTATATGCAGAGGCATCCAAAAGGACATCTTTCCAAAAGTCTTCACCATAGTGATCATAGCCGTATTTCACGAGGAGATAGCCAAGCCGGTAGTGATCAGGTACAAAATCCTTCAATGAGCCATTACGTGCCTTTTGATAACTATACTTCGTATCGCTGAATTTAAGAGCCCGGTATCCTTCAAGAAAAGACGAGATTCTGCCCCGACCCTGTCCAGACTGCTCAGTCTCTGCCCAAACAGCATCTCCTTCAGTGAACCAACCTGGGATACTGAGGTTAACCGCACCAGCCCATGATTCTTCACCAAATAGATAATACAGGAGATTGACTACCCCCCGACGAGCAGTAGACAATTGCACGACATGACGATACTCATGTAAAGCCAGTAAATCGAGCCAGGGCAACGAAGTCAATTGAAAATTGTCCTGGAGTGGTGTTGTTACAAAATTGGATTTCCATGGTGCAATAGAAACAAACCCATTTGAAATTGTGGTTTGATTGTTAAGAACAATGTCTATCTTCAGGGCTTTATCTCCTATTTGATCCACACCTTGACGATAGAGATAATGTATGGCATTTGCGACACGCTGGCCTTCCGGTTTAAGATAGTCGGGAAAAATGATGCGGGCAGTATCCGTGTCGATCTGCGACCAACGAATGCTGGGTTTAAAGCCACCAAAAGTCTGTGCGGTCAACGATACCCCCCAGAAACTGACGATGATGTAGAGAACACTATACTGTAGTGACTGAATGGACAGCATGAGCAATTTCTTGGATCAATCTCGGATCTTTTTCGATAGCATTACCAACCACAATAATGTCTGCTCCGGCTTTTACATTTCTCAAGGCTTTTTCAGCTGTATCTATTCCACCACCTACAATCAAAGGAACATCAACTGCCTGGCTCACGGACTCGATCATGGATGCAGCTACGGATATGATAGCTCCGCTCCCTGCGTCGAGGTATATAAGCTTCATTCCTAACATTTCACCCGCAATTGCCGTACAAACGGCAATATCATCTTTATCTGATGGGATTGGTTGCGTGTTGCTCATATAAGAGACTGTTGTAGCGACACCACCATCAATTAACATGTAGCCACACGAAATGACTTCGAGGGGACTTAATTTAAGATATGGGGCTGTAATGACATGTTTCCCAATAAGTAATTCTGAGTTTCTTCCGGAAATGAGTGATAGAAAAAGGATTGCATCGGCACGATAGCTCAATTGATAAGAGTCTCCGGGAAAAAGTACGAGGGGGATGGAGCATCTTTTTTTAATTTCACTCAGACAATCATCCAATGCATTGTTCACAATTAAGCTACCACCAACAAAGAAGTAATCGACTTCAGCCTCTTGTGCTCTTCTGACGATGTTGTCGATCTCACCTTTTCGTACTTTATCAGGATCTATCAGCATGGCAAACTTTTTCTCGGAGTTTGCTTTTGCTGCAATCATCGATTTGTAAATAGTCATGAAAAGCAAGATTATACCTAACCAAATATAAGAAAATGCAAATCCGGTAATGATCAAGAAATCCAGTTAAGGCAGCTTGTTAGATAAATGAACGGATAGTCTCCGCTATTTTTGCCAAATCCTCATGACTGATCGTCAACTTTGGCCGGGAAAAGTTCATATCACCAATCTGATTTATAGGTATAAGGTGAATATGCGCATGAGGAACCTCCAATCCAATCACTGAAATTCCAATTCTCTCACAAGGAACAGCCTTCTCAATAGCTAGTCCAATTTTTTTAGCAAACAGAATCAGTTGAGCTAGTGTTTCATCTTCGAGGTCAAAGATATAGTCCGTTTCCACTTTAGGAATGACCAGGGTATGCCCTTTTGCAAGTGGATTAATATCAAGAAAAGCAAGAAATTGATCATTGTCTGCAATCTTGTGGCAGGGAATTTCTCCAGCGATTATCCTTAAAAAAATAGTGGCCACTAAAGAGATATTTTTAGTATTTCAAATTCGATCACACCGTTGGGAGTTTGAATTACTGCTGTATCTCCGACCTTCTTACCCAACAGCCCTTCGCCAATTGGTGAAGTCACTGAAATCTTCTTAGCTTTTAGATCTGCTTCTGCCTGGGCGACCAGTTGATAGGTCAATTGGGCACCATTCTTTTTGTTTTTAATCGTAACCTTTGCAAGTACAGTCACCTTTGAAGTATCTATTTGTGAGCGATCGATTATTCTGGCATTAGAAAAAGTTTTTTCCAGTTCATTGATTCGCATTTCCAAAAGACCTTGTGCATCTTTGGCAGCATCGTATTCCGCATTTTCGGAAAGATCCCCTTTGTCTCTTGCCTCCGCAATTGCCCGGGCAACTTCATGCCTGCCTTCTGTCTTTAATTTTTCCAACTCTAATTTCAGCCGGTCGTATCCTTCCTGGGTTAAATAAGTATAGTTTGACATGCTATTTTGGCTTTCTTAAATCAATTTTTCCATATGGAGAAGGATTGTCATGATGATGGTAACCCCTCCCTTCTTTTATAAATATCTAAACCGAAAGTGGTTTATGCGTTGTTGTCAGAATCCAGAATCAGGACCAGGAGTAAGAAACTTTTGATGAGTGTAATCAATTACATGATCTATCCATCACTTAACCTTTACCCGGACAGGCAAAGGTACAGCAATTATAGACTACAAGGTAAACCTTAATGTCAAATTATGAGATCCATTCCAGGTGCTGGTTGCCCTGTATCCATAATCAATTGCCATTCGGGTATCGTTCTTCTCTGAGAAAGGCACTTCTATGGTGACGCCGGCTGCTATTCCGGAATAAACATTGTTAGCCACAACATCCTGACCGGATCCAAGTTCATAGCGGTAGCCACCTCTTAACATGAGTACCTCATTAAAAGAGTACTCCATTCCTGCTCCGATTTCATCTCTTGAAAAAGAATTGGAGGTAAAATTGCCTAAAACGGAGAGTCTGTTTCTACTGTCTATATTGATATCATAGGAAGCCCCGATGTTTAAAACTGAAGGAAGTTCGAAAGTAGCAGCCCTCTGATCGTAAGACAGATCATAATTTATCGTACCGTCCGGATTTGATGCCCGAAAAGACAGACCCTCCCCACCGAAACGCATGGGTGTACCAACATTACGAAGAGAAATTCCAAATCTAAAATTGTCCTGCGCCCCGGTTACATACTGAACTCCCGCATCCAATGCAAATCCCTGAGCGGTGAGATCAGCAGTCGTTTCGGAAATCGCACGAAGCGTAAATCCAACAGAAACTTTGTTATCGAATAAGTGAGCATATGAAATACCGAGGTGAAAGAAATTAGGAGAAAATGTCGCTCCGGTACCTTCGGGCTGGTCGGTGGTAGTTACGGCAATATCTCCAAAATCCATTGCCATCAGACTAAGTCCAAATGCCCCGTTTTCGCCAACTTTTTGTCCGAAACCTATTGCATTCAAATTGATCCCCGTACCGACCAGATACCGGGTATGGCCAATAAGGACTTGTGTCTGTGGAATATGAACCAATCCTGCAACGTTCAGCCGCATAGATTCCACTCCTTTGATCATCGATGTACTCAGCGTATGCAACCCTGCACTTCTGGCCCATGGATTCAAGAGCAATTCATACGCCCCTGCCTCTCCCTGCCGATCAGGATTACCACCCATTACTGTAGTATGGATCAAAATAAGACTTACTGCGAATAAACTGTAGGATTTCACTCTCATACTACAATCCCGAAGGATCAAATTTTCGATTAACTCCAAACCATTTAATTGTTCGTTCACCCAATTCATATCCATTTATATGAATGAGATACACTCCACCGGCAATGGGTATTCCCTTGTCATTTTTCAAATTCCATTCAAGGTCGGGTGTCACCTGGGTTATCCCAATCCCAGGATTGGACCGGCTATCCTGTGGGATACCTTTTTCGTCACGTCGGTATTGCCTGATGAATTTTCCATCCAGGGAGTAGATTGTAACCACAGACCTTGGTGGCAGGTTCGTTATTTTAACAATATTCGTAAACTGCGACGTCTCATAGGATGAATATGCCAGATAAGGATTCGGTACGACATTGACCGCATCCAGTACACTGGGAGCTCTTGCTTCAATCAGATCTTCAGCAGCTTTCCCTTCGATTTTAAACCGGTATTCCGGATGACCGTTATTGGATCCGGTACCAACGGCGACCTGATAAGGATTACTGACTCTTAATTTTATTGTAACGTCACTGGGTATCAGACCTTCAGCATAACTTGTAAGTTCTCCATTTGTTAATGGCATACCTGCCCAGGTTATTTGTGCAAGCGCATTATACTTTCTTGTAAACAAGACACCTGGATCAAGCCTGGTGCGCAAATCCGCACACTCATCATAAGGTGTTTGGGTGACATAAATAAAATGATGTCCCTGGAGATGCAACACTCCTAATCCGGGTATTGGAGCATTGAAAGTCACACTATCACCGGGATTCCACATCATATCGGCACCAATGGCCGTGCGACCGGGAAGTACCGCATCAAGAAAATCCTGATTATAAATTGAATTTTCACCAAAGAAAA
>JBGTCB010000530.1:0-4161 GCA_041748995.1 Saprospiraceae bacterium
ACCTGTAATGATCAAAACCAAGGCCGTCATCGTACACACTACTACTGTATCAATAAAAGGTTCGAGCAACGCCACCATACCTTCTGATGCCGGATAATTGGTTTTAACCGCCGAATGTGCAATCGAAGCCGATCCGATACCAGCTTCATTAGAAAATGCGGCTCTTCTGAAGCCTTGTACCAATACCCCAACGGCACCACCGGCAATTCCTTGTGGATTGAAAGCTCCATTGATAATGTCCATGAAAGCGGTGCCGATTAAATCGTATTTGGCAATCAACACAAAGATTGCTGCACCCACATATATCACCACCATAAATGGTACAATCTTGTCGGTCACATTGGCAATTTTTTTGATTCCGCCAATGATCACGATACCCACCAAAATAGCCATAATAATTCCAAAAAGCCATCCCTTATTATGGAGAAAAGAACTCTCCCCACCAGTGATATTTTCGACCAGTTGAAAAGCCTGGTTTACCTGAAACATATTTCCACCACCGAATGAACCTCCGATACAAAAGATGGCAAATAGTACTGCGAGAATTTTTCCAAGTCCTTCCAAGCCCTTTAATTTCAATCCTTTACGCAGGTAATACATAGGACCTCCATATACGGTGCCATCGCTTTCGATGTCGCGATATTTGACCCCCAATGTACATTCGACAAACTTGGAAGCCATCCCTAAAATGCCGGCGATAATCATCCAGAAAGTCGCTCCGGCCCCTCCAATCGATACAGCTATGGCTACACCCGCTATATTACCGAGACCAACGGTTGCAGAAAGTGCGGCTGTCAAAGCTTGAAAATGGGTGACTTCACCAGTGTGGCCCTCAATCCGGATCGTGTCCGGATTATCTCCTTCGTCTGTAAATACGGTCTCGGCAACCGCAACCCGGTGGTCCTTTCGACCTTCCAGGTGATCATATTTACCTAGCACGACATTAATAGCTGTGAAAAAACCTCGAAAATTTATCAGATTAAAGTAGAAAGTAAAGTAGGTGGCTCCGATAATGAGAGGAAACAAGACCCAAAAGATATTGACGTCTTCAGCAAAAGAGATTTGATAGAAAATAAAATCGACAAACCAACCAGTGGCAGCACCAAAGGCAGCATCGATCTTTTCATCGAGTCCCTGAGTTTGGGCCTGTATCAATATGGGGAAAAATAACAAAAGGCTAGTCAGTAGCGAATGTTTTTTCATGGATGTTAAGCTAGGTTTTCACCCTTAAGGTAAAACGATTATTTGATTCCTCAGAATGGCATTCTTTCTATACCGGACCGAACTGGCCCATAGTAACTTCTTCTTGTAGCCGAACTGGTTGAAAAATAAGACCTTATCTAATTTTCTCAATCGGAAAAATAATAGTCTCCTTTGAAGCTGTCGATTTCACGCCGATCCTTTTTTGTCGGTCTTCCGGTACCGCGTTCCCGAAATTCGGGTCCACTCTTTCCGGTAAACCAGCTTTCGTGCTTCTGGAGTTCATCTGCTGGTGTCAGGTCTTCATATGCCTCCCTGGCCAGTGTAGCACTCACCCTCTTCTCGAGGGGTTTGACTACCCCGAAAGTAAAAGTGAAACCATTTTTATGGACCCTTACCAGGTCTCCCACACTAACCATGGTAGAGGGTTTGGCCTTCTGTAGGTGTAATGTGACCTTGCCCGATTTACAATGATCGGTGGCTATAGTGCGTGATTTAAAGATTCGGACACTCCAAAGCCACTTGTCTATTCTAGTCCTGGACATGTCTCTGCTCTTCAGATAGGATCGGGAGTTGCATCTTAAAATTTTCCATTAAATTCACCATATAATTAGTAATAAAATAATCCCGATACCATCGTTGGTCACTGGGCACAATAATCCACGGAATGGAGCTGCGATTGATGGCGTCTTCATAGGCATGCCGGTATTCATCCCAGAGTTTAGCTTCCTGCCAATCGGCAGAGTTGTGTTTCCAGTTTTTTGAGGGGATATCAATACGTTCCTGCAGCTTTTCCTTTTGTCTTTCACGGCTGATGTGCATGTAAAACTTAACAACTTTTGTTTGATTGTCAAATTCAAGGAGTTCTTCAAAACTATTGATAGACAGCAGTCTTTTGGTCACTCGTTCTTCGTCGATCCAACGATGGACCCTTTGTATCAGGACGTCCTCATAATGCGACCGGTTAAATATTTGAATTCTTCCTTTGCGAGGCACCACTTTATGGATCCTCCAGAGAAAATCATGATCAAATTCTTCATCAGTTGGTTTTTTAAAGGGAATTGCCCATACTCCGGAGGGACTGCAATAACGAAATACCTTTTTAGTTGCACCGTCTTTACCGCTTGCATCCATACCCTGAAAGATAACCAGTAAACTTCTTTTCTCCTCCCCGTAAAGCAGATGCTGCAGTTCGCCCAGCCGCCGGCTTAATTTATCCCTGTTTTTTATCGTGTCCTTTTTTGAAAATTCCGGAGGTGCAACTGTAGGTATTTCAGAAAGTTTAATCATGGTTGTTGTATCAGTTTATTTTGTGAGAAAGATACATTTTATTTCTTTTTGACAATCCAAACATCTTGATCAGGCTGGTTGGAGTTGATCGACCCTTGCACCTGTTCAAGGATTACAAATTTCTTAAGAAGACCATTTACATATTGTTCAGGATGAAATGCGCTGAAAATTCTGCGTCCTTCTGAATTATAATCCCGGACTACCAATTGATCTTTCTCAAAAAGAACCTTCTCAGCCGTCGTAAGTAATGGTAAGAAAGCCTTACCCTGCGTGGTAAATAGAAAAATACCCTGGGGTGCCAGGCATTGATGAATTTCTTCGAACCATAAAAAATGTCTTGATTCCGAAAGATGTGTAAAGACAGAAATTGCATATGCAAAGTCAATTGAGTGGTAGGGAATACCGATAGGAGGGTCCAGATTATTGACTATAAAATTCACGCCATCAATATGATTATTGCACCAATTAATTGTGTCTTTGTTAAAATCGCTTCCCGTTATGGGAATTCCGGGTCGAACCAGTGTTGGGAGGTGCCTCACTACCCGGGCAGGTCCGCAACCCCAGTCAAGAATCGAATGCGGCTCTTTACCCATATATTTCTCATACTGATGTATTAACCAATTTGCAGTTTCCTGTCCACTTTCAAAATATTTACGGTAGTCAAGGCGAAAGGTTTCATATATGATCTGATCATTTGGCAGAGCGAAATCCGGGAACTCCCTTTTAAATTTTATATTTTTTTGATAATTTTTTAATTGAAAGAAACGCATCCGGGCATAATCCAGATTTTGGAGCAATCCTAAATGACCAAGAAGAGTTTTGATTTGAGGTATCAGCACACGGTGGGTTTGCCAGGCTTAAATATGGAAAATGGAAAAATCAACTTAAGTAAGCTGCATACAAATTCAAATGAATTGTTGAAGAAATGCTTTTTACCATGACCAGGAGGCTGTTGAAATACTCAGATTGATGCTGAAGCCGTAAATCGTCGCTTTCTGACGCGGCGAGACGAAGAAGCTACTGGATTGTAACTTACTGAGGACTAACAAAGTCAGAAACGAGGAGAACGGCTGCAATCTTTTTACAAAAATAATGATCTCAAAAATATCAGCGCAAATTGGGTATTTCAACATCCTCATAAATCAATTCATTCGACTTCGTTTGATCAGATATGATTGCAATACAGTATTAAACCCCTGAGCAATATCAGCTTCCACCAGATCAATTTTATATTGCAGGCATTTTAGATGTAATTGCTGCTTAAATTCACTCAATTTTTTAATGTAAATATCTTTCACCTCATGCGGTTGTACTTTCACCCGTTCTCCGGTCTCCACATCGATAAACATATATGGTCGGTTTTCAAATTCAAAATCTAATTCTTTTGATTTGTCAACCACATGAAATAACAGGACTTCGTGTTTATTATGCTTGAGGTGTTGAAGTGCTGCAAAAAGGTGATCAGGTGATTCAATCCGGTCAAACATATCACTAAATATTACCACAAGAGACCGTTTATGGATACTATCTGCTATTTGATGCAGGGCCGTCGCCGCGTCTGTCCCTTTGTCCTGTACCGCATCGTCAATGGCACTACTCAGATAAGTGAGAAGTAATTTGTAATGAGCTGTGCTGCTCCTGGCGGGTGTATGTTGTCGCACTTCAGAGTCA
>JBGTCB010000531.1:0-2780 GCA_041748995.1 Saprospiraceae bacterium
AAAATCGGTGTCTTTGCCATCGAGGTTGAGGGGTTTGATCCAGATATTCCGGTAGCGTACATCGTGACCTTCAGCTTGCAATTTGAGTCCACCCGGAGTATCCGTAATCCCTTTGCCACCATCATTGCCTCCGTCAATTCCTGAATTCGGACCACCCCACACCTGGTTAATGGTTTGATTGACGTAGACTTTTTTACCGTTAAAGTACATAGTAAGTTTGGCTTTGTCGGTTCGCTTATTTCCGTCAAAACGAGCAGCCTTAAAAGTAATATCATAGGAATTCCATTGACCCACACCATTATAAAGATGATATGGGGATTCGGTTTCATTAATGACTGCAGCCAGGCCATGCTTCGTTGAGTCTCCATCAAGGATTTGAATTTCGTAGCGATTCTGCAGATAGACTCCACTGTTGCCTCCCGGGGCGGTAATCAGAAATTCTACATGCAACCGAAAATCCCGGTACTTTTCTTTAGTTACAATATCGGCGGCACCATATTTACCACCTGCAGCAGCCGGATCATTGGTGCTTACGGTGGTGCCTTCGTCCACCGGATCATCGACGATTTCCCATTTGATTGGTAGACTGGCCGCTAGTCTAGGCCCATCCCAGTAGGTCCATTTCTGATCCAGCATTTCCCGCGTACCATCAAAGATTATCTCGGCATCGCCGGGTGGCTGAGCTCCAACTCCGACCTGGGCAATTACCGAAGAGACCAGGCAAGACATCAAACCGAAAAAACAGAGGTACTTTTTCTGGAGTAATTTGTGGAAGGTGATCATGTATTTTATCTTTAGTTTAGTATGAGAATTGAAGGTATTTGTTTTGGCGTCATTGTCCCCGTCTTAAAGGGAGAACTCCTGTAAGATACAAATAAAAGGACGGTCAAAAAATATCACCCGTTCGGGTGAATCAAATTCCTTAATATCCATGTAGTTTTGACACCATTAGAGGTACCCTAATGCAAAAAGAGTGTAAACCACCCGAAGATTCATGAGAATATTTTTCATTTTGGCAGTAGTTACTTTCCTGGCCAGCTTCACCTTTACCCCGGTGGCTGGTCAGGAAGCTTTTTACCCTTCAGAACAAAGGGTTTTTTCCAGTGGTGCCTTTGCCGATCTCAATGCAGCCTATATTGGCCGCTGGGATCAAATGCATGTGGGGCTGGAAAGAGCCCGCGACTGGTCTGGTTTTGCCGGCAATCCGGAGTCAGGCCTGCTTTATTTTGATAGTCATATGGGTAGCTCCAATTCGTCGGTGGGTTTTGGTTTTAAGTTTGATCGCATCGCTGCTTTTAAGAGGAGTGAAATTAATGCATCGTATGCTTACAGCATCAAATTTCCTGATAATGGCTACCGGCCTTTGAGACTGATTTTAGGTTTTCAGCCTTCCCTTGATTTTTTCCGGGCGAAGTATGATGAAACCTTTGGTGATTTGTATCCTGCCGCGGTGCCACCCGAAGGTCTGGATCAGGCTACTTTCGGATTGAATACCGGAGTTATTCTGACAAACGGCAGCTATACGGATTATATCGAGAATGTCTGGTATGCCGGTTTATCGACCCGGATCACCGGAATTTCCTTATCAGAAACGAGTGATATCAATAGTCTGAGGTATCAGGAGTTCATAGTGCTTTCCGGCTTGCGGCAAAATTTAAATAATCATGATACCTACCTTGATGCAACAGGCTTTGCCACTTTTGGTTTAGCCGGTATTGATCTGGCCTGCCTACTTAATATTGAAAAGTATAATCCGGCCCATGAAAGTAATATGGGAGGATGGGCCGGTGTCGGTCTGAAAGCTAATATGCAGTCGGCGGCCGGACTGAAACAGCTGGTCTTTCAACTAGGTTTGATCAGCAGACTTTTTCAGGGTAAAGAGCAATTGATTCGTATCGGAATATCGATGGAAACGGATCTGGGGCCTTATTCCTTTTTGGGTAACCGATATGGCATTTTAGTGGCTTATCAAAATTAATTCTGAAAACCCTAATAACAATTCAATGAAAATTTTGAACATATTTTTTATCGTGGCTGCCGGAGTTGGACTCTCAACTGAAGCACTTATGGCGCAGGTACCTAATGCATTCATGATCCAGGGTCTTGCCCAGGATGCAGATGGTAATCCTCTCGTCAATGAAGATGTTGAAATTACGGTGACCTTAGATGGAATAGCATTGCAGCATGAGCCTACTGCCACTACCTCGTCTGCCGGTGTCTTCCGGTTGGAAGTTAGTGCCGATGACCTGACTGATTTATTATTTTCCGGAAGCAGCTTTCTGGAAGTGACGGTCAATGGTATACCGCTATCCACTCCTTTGCTTTCCGTACCTTTTGCACTGGTTGCTGACCGGGTTTTAAATGACCAGGTTGAAGATGATGATGCCGATCCGACCAATGAACTGCAGACCCTTAGTTTTAGCGACGGTATGTTGAGTATCAGTGATGGAAACGAAATTGCCATTCCCACCGGGAACACCGATGCCGATGCCGATCCAACCAATGAGTTGCAGACATTGACCAAAGAAGGAAATCTTATTATACTTTCCGATGGTGGTGGAGAAGTGATCGACGAGGTGGAGGATGATGATGCCGATCCCACAAATGAATTGCAGACTCTGAGTTTCAGCAACGGTATGCTGAGTATTAGTGATGGTAACGAAATTGCCATTCCCACCGGAGGTACTGACGCCGATGCCGATCCGACGAATGAGTTGCAAACATTAACTAAAGAAGGAAATCTCATTATACTTTCAGATGGCGGCGGAGAAGTGATCGAC
>JBGTCB010000532.1:0-5592 GCA_041748995.1 Saprospiraceae bacterium
AGGAATCTCAATCATTGCAATCTTAACCCCATCATTTAGATCAATGTCGCATTTAGTACCTTTTTTTTATCTATTTTCATATACCCGTACTGGTATACTTTTCGGTGATAGGGTGGTATCCTTTTCGATGGCAATCTACAGTCAAAGGCCGGTAGATATTTCAATACCGGATCAGTGAGGAGGAAATGACCTTCCTCATAAAGCATCATAAAAGCGACACTAATAATGGGTTTGGTCATGGATTGGATATAGAAGATTTGATCTGTGCTCATTGGCTCACGGGAGTCCAGACTTTGATATCCCCAAGCCTGGTTGTGTACCATTTCTCCTTTCCGGTATATCAGGGACACCGCTCCCGCAATTTTGCCATCGTTGATCTCATTTTGAAGAAAATCGGCATACCGGTCCAACCGGCTTTTGGAAATACCGGCAACCTCCATCGTGGGTATGGCAGATTGAAGAAATACCACAGATGGTAGAATAAAGAGGATACAGAGGGAGAGGCTGACCTGATAGAATCGTTGCATTTTTAATGATTTTTGAAATTGTGGTGATAAAAATGAATTCATTGAAAATACGATTAATGCGGCTAAGGTGCCAAAGTCTTGCAATGGATCGAGCAGGTGCATAACGACTTACTTTAGTCAAGTGACAACGATCCCAGCCACCAGGCGCAGCGACCTACCAAAGACCTTTGTAAAAAGGTCTAAGACCGGCCTTAAGGGTAAGCCGGTAGGAAGATTGTTTAACTGTGGAATTGTTTAACTGTCTAACAGTAAGCAATCCCCGGGCTTTCAGTTGAAACATCGACGCTCCCATCAACAAAGCAACGACACTCCCCATAGACAAGCATTAACGCTCCGGACCACCAGACGCACGACTTACTAAAGACCTTTGCAAAAAGCTCTAAGACCAGCCTTAGGGCTAAGCCGTTAAGAAACCGGCCTGACTCCTACCCTTTCCCTTTGAAGCTAAATGAGGCATTTTGCCAGAATAGCCCTGATCAAAAAAATATTTTCAAATTTACTTTGAAATACAAAGTACTTTTAATTAACTTTGAAGTACAAAGTGCTTTCTATTGAATCAATGGAAACCAAACAAAACTTATTTAACTAAAAAGCAATATGTGTAAGTATCAGACAACCTGCAAGAAAGCCATGGAATTGCCTGGTTGCGGATCCAAAGAATTCGTAAAATCATTACCATTAAGTCATTTCCTTCCTATACCGCTATTGTTCTCTGCCCTGTTTCTCGGTACCTCCGCTATTGCACAGGACAAAACAAATGAGATTGACAAGATATTTAGCTGGGTCAACCAAAACGAACCCGGATGTATATGCGCTGTCTCCCAGGACGGAAAAGTGATCGTAAACCGTGCATATGGCCGGGCCCACATGGAACGCGAAGTTCCGTTGAGCTCAAACTCGATCCTGGATGCCGGCTCCGTAGTGAAGCAGTCTGTTGCAGCTTCTGTCTTGCTTCTTGTTGAGGATGGAAAACTTTCCCTTACCGAAGACATCCATAAATAATAGAATTAATGGAAAATGACCTGCAATAACTTGAAATAAAAAACAATTAAAAAAATAAAAATTATGACACAGAATAAAAGATTGATCGGTGTACTCCTTACTGTTCCAGCCCTATTATTAATACCACTTATTGCTATGCAATTTACCAATGAAGTAGATTGGAAACTGTTCGACTTTATTGTTATGGGTGTACTGCTGACCGGCACGGGTCTTATGTGTGAGCTTGTTCTGAGAAAAGTGAAGAATATCGAGCACCGCGTGGCCATTTGTGGCGGCATCCTGTTAGTATTCTTTCTTATCTGGGCAGAACTTGCGGTGGGCATCTTTGGAACGCCATTCGCCGGAAGTTAGATTCTGGAAAGAAATTGACAGTACATCAAGCCAAAAATAACTTTTTAAAATCTTTACCTGTTGCACCAGCAAGCTGATATTTCAAAATCTAAATTTAGGAGTGAAAAAAATAACCATTGAGGGGAAGGCGTTCTTGGAGTTTACTGACATTGTGCTGCCCGATTCTTAGGCAGACATCCTTAAGTCAATGGGGCTTCATACCACCTCCGGAAGGTATCCTCAAATACCAAACTAATCCTATCTTTGTCTTTCGCTGCAATTCCGATGAATTTGCAAGATCGCAGGATAAAGATTTCGCCATTATTTGCACTACTTGCTGTGAGTTCACTGCTATTTTGCGATTGTAGTAGTGACCCGGCAAATAAATTCTATTGGATTGAATATTCTGACAAGTAATGCGCAGGAGCTAAAGACATATCCGAGAGGCTGTCTTAATCCTTATTCTATTGGATTGAATATTCTGACCTATTGCGAAATAGAGGTGAAAAAATAAGGTGTTCATTTGTCTTAATCCCTATTTTATGGGATTGAATATTCTGACACTAGGAAAACTAAACAAGGCTGCGATTTATTAATTCTTAATTTCTTCGGTGGATTCGCCATTAGGTATCGGAACATTTGACCATTTGCATCCAGGTGAAATTGCTTGAAAACAGTTTTCAAGCACTTGTTTCAGTTCTTTTTCTTTTGTTTTGAAATTCATATGTTCATAATCCTTCCAGCTTCGTTCAAAGGCCTGATCAGTTGTAAAAATTAAAATTTCATCATCTTTGGAAAAATGCCTGCAATGGAGTGCAATGCTTGTAAAAGACGCAGGTAATACCGTGCAGGAAGCACAAGCACTGTACCGCTCAGGAACTGGTTATTATATCGGTGATACCAATGATTTTAATGCCAAATACGCCATCGACGAAACCCACTTCTGGCACTTTTTAGAGAGCACCCAAAAAGAAGAGCTCGAAAAGCTGCAGCGCTCTGCCGACTGGAAACTCAAAATTCTGGAACGCTACGACCGTATGGTTAAGAAATACGGCATCCTGCGCTTGCTTCGCAAAGGGCTGGAAGTGGAAGATGCACATTTTACTTTGCTCTATCAGTTGCCCATGGCAAGCAGCAGCCAAACGGTAAAAGATAATTTTGAAAAGAATGTGTTCAGCGTTACCCGGCAAATTCGTTACAACCTGGAAAACAGTAGAGAAGAAATTGACATGGTGGTTTTTGTCAATGGCCTGGCCATCGCCACGCTTGAACTCAAGAACCACTGGACCGGACAAAATGCCAAAGTCCACGGCATCAAGCAATACAAAAACGACAGAGACATTCGCCAACCCCTACTCCATTTTGGCCGGGCTATCGTACACTTTGCGGTAGATACGGATGAAGTATATATGTGCACCAAATTGGATGGCAACAAATCTTTCTTCTTGCCCTTTAATAAAGGACATAACAATGGCAAGGGCAATCCACCTAATCCTTTTGGGCATAAGTCCAGCTACCTCTGGGAAGAGGTATTTACCCGGGAAAGTCTGGCCAATATTATTCAGCATTTTGTCCGGTTTGATGGTAAGGCCACCGACGCTTTAAGCAAGCGGACGCTATTTTTTCCCCGCTACCACCAAATGGATGTCGTGCGTAAAATATTAAATCATGCTTCACAAAAAGGGGTTGGACATACCTATTTGATTCAGCACTCAGCCGGTTCGGGCAAATCCAATTCCATTACCTGGGCAGCCTATCAGATGATAGAAACCTACCCCGAAAGAGAAGGTCTTCCCGGATCCAAAGGCATTCAGAATCCATTGTTTGATTCCGTGATTGTCGTAACCGACAGACGATTGTTAGACAAACAGCTTCGCGAAAACATCAAAGAGTTTTCCGAAGTAAAA
This sequence comes from Saprospiraceae bacterium, assembly GCA_041748995.1. GTDB lineage: Bacteria > Bacteroidota > Bacteroidia > Chitinophagales > Saprospiraceae > JABDMH01. The sequence continues at coordinate 3,767 of JBGTCB010000532.1, forward strand.
AACATTGTCGCTCCGGCTTATTCATCTAAAGACTTAAAAGACAGTTTGGAGCAAGGCAAAAAGATTATCATCACCACCATTCAAAAGTTCCCGTTTATTGTGGATGGTATTGCCGATTTGAGCGACAAACGCTTTGCGGTTATCATAGACGAAGCCCACAGTTCACAAAGCGGAACGGCAGCAGGCAAGATGAACCAGGCCATGGGCATGAGTGAAAATGAAGAAGAGGAAGAAGATGCCCAGGACAAAATATTAAAAGCCATGCAAGCCCGAAAAATGAAGGGCAACGCCTCGTATCTGGCATTTACGGCTACGCCCAAAAATGCAACTTTAGAACGTTTTGGCAGCAAACAGGAAGATGGTTTTTTCAAACCTTTCCATTTGTACTCCATGAAACAAGCCATTGAAGAAGGCTTTATTCTGGATGTCCTGGCAAATTACACTACTTACAAAAGCTATTACGAAATAGAAAAGTCAATTGAAGACAACCCTCTTTTCGACACTAAAAAAGCCCAGAAAAAATTGCGTGCGTATGTTGAACGAGACAGGCGCACCATTGCCACCAAGGCGGAAATCATGATGGAGCACTTTATCAGTAAAGTGTACAACACGAAAAAGTTAAAAGGCAAGGCCAAGGGAATGGTGGCTACCCAAAACATTGAGTCGGCCATTCGTTATTATTTGGCCATCAAACGCATCCTTGAAGATAAAGGCAATCCTTTCAAAGTAGCGGTCGCTTTTTCAGGAAAGAAAACCGTGGATGGCGTGGAATACACCGAAGGAGATTTAAACGGTTTCGCAGAAAAAGATACCCGCGACAAATTTGATTCAGACGATTACCGCCTATTGGTCGTGGCCAACAAATACCTGACCGGTTTTGACCAGCCCAAGCTTTGCACCATGTACGTAGACAAGAAACTGCAAGGGGTATTGGCGGTTCAGGCATTGAGCCGGTTAAATCGTTCAGCCGATAAATTGGGCAAGAAAACAGAAGACCTATTTATTTTGGATTTCTTCAATCAGGTGGAAGATATCAAAGCTTCGTTTGATCCATTCTATACATCCACTTCACTTAGCAGAGCAACGGATATCAATGTATTGCACGAATTGAAAGGAACGTTGGATGATGTAGGGGTTTACGAATGGAAAGAAGTCGAATCATTCATAGAAAAATACTTTGCCGGGGTAGACGCACAGCAGCTCAGTCCAATTATTGACCTTGCTGCCGATCGATTCAATCAGGAATTGGACCTGGAAGATGAGGAAAAAGCAGACTTTAAAATTAAGGCCAAACAGTTTGTGAAAATCTACGGACAAATGGCTTCCATTATGCCTTATGAAGTACTGGAATGGGAAAAACTATTCTGGTTTCTAAAATTCCTGATTCCAAAATTGATTGTGAGAACGAAAGAAGATGATTTGATTGATGAATTATTGGAATCGGTTGACTTATCCACTTACGGTTTGGAACGAACCAAGCTCAACCACGCCATTGGCCTGGATGATTCGGCAACAGAACTAGACCCCCAAAATCCAAATCCAAGAGGTGCTCATGGAGGTGAGCAGGAGAAAGACCCGCTGGATGAAATCATTCGAACATTTAATGAAAGATGGTTCCATGGGTGGGACGCCACTCCGGAAGACCAACGGGTGAAATTTATAACCTTGAGCAAACACATTCAGGCACATCCGGACTATCAATCCAAAGTAGCCGACAACAAAGACTCCCAAAACAGAGATTTAGCCTTTAAGAAAATATTGGATGACGTAATGAGCCAGCAAAGAAAAAAGGAGTTGGAACTGTACAAACTGTACGCAAAAGACGA
>JBGTCB010000533.1:0-4135 GCA_041748995.1 Saprospiraceae bacterium
TGGGTGAAATCAATAAAAAACTACTTCAGAAAGTTGAAGAACTCACTTTATATATCCTACAACAGGACAGTAAACTGAAGGAGTTGGAACAGCGTCTCTCCTATGTCGAAGAACGTTAATTCATATTGAGAGATAATCACAAATATTGACGGTGCAGATATGCTGATTTTTGCCTCTGAAACCTTAATTCCATTTTTTCTAAAAAATGTAAACAGACCTGCAGTAATAAAATGATTCATCTCATCAAGTGCTCCGCTACTACCTCCGAATCATCGTAAATGGTACCCAGCAGACCGCCCAGTTTGTAATTATCAAAGCCCAGTAAATAGAGACCCTCATAGCATCCCTCACCGATACAGTTTTTTGGCATTCCACAATGGTCAAAAAGGTCGTTCGTGTTTTCCAACAGTTGATCCATGTCGTTTTTATATCCGGTAGCCAGAATTACAACATCCACCTCCAGACGGTCTCCATTTTTTAATATAACTCCCTGGGAGATAAAGTGATCGATATCAGGTACAATCTTTATCTTTCCTTTTTTGATTTGTTCAACGGTACCTATATCAATGACCGGTGTTTGTCCCGTAGTCCGTAATTGATCAACCGGGTCCATTTTTGCATGGGTAATGCCGTATTTTGTTAAATCACCGATAATTAACCGGGTCGATATCCTGCTGATATACTTGCCGATTCCAAACGGAAGTTTGTCGAGCATTTTAGCAGTAAGCTGAGCTGGCCGGCCAAAGACATCGCGGGGAACAATATTGACCGGTGACCGAACAGAAAGATAATGATCAACATCCTTTTCAGCCAGGTCAAGAGCAATTTCTGCTCCGGTATTGCCCATGCCGATGATCAGTACTTTTTTGCCCAGGTAGGGAGCCGGATTTTTATAGTCCCGGCTGTGAATGATTTCACCCGAAAATACTTCCTGACCCTTCCATCTGGGAACAACCGGACTGCGATTGGACCCGGTGGCAATAATTACATTACCAGTTTCAAAAACTTGCCCATTGGTTAGTAGCTGCCAATGACCATTTTTCTTTTCGATTTTTTTTACTTCAATATCAAATATGGGTTTGATATCAAAATGGATGGCGTAGTTCGTATAATAATCGACTAATTGCTGGCGGGATACATAGACCGGATATTCTTCAGGAAAGGGTAAATGCGGCAGGTGCGAAAGATTTTTGACTGTGTGAAGATGCAAGCGGTCATAATGTTGATGCCAGCGGGAAGCGATGACCATATCCTTTTCCAATATCGCAAAAGCAAGTCCTCGTTTTCGCAATCTTCCGGCAATTGCCAAACCTGCAGGTCCGGCCCCGATAATTATAATGTTGTGTTTCACAGGAGGATGGACATCTTGCATTTTTTCAGTGATTAGGATCCATCCTCAAAATAAAGGAATTATTTGGGAGCTATATTGGCATTGAGTTCACTATGATGAAATAATAATCTTCCTAAATATTGATTGTTATCAAAAACGGGAACAGACAAGGTGTAACCGAAGACAGTCTTTTGGACAGAAATTGTTGTGTCTTCATTCAGCAGAGTGGCTGGCAAATCTTTTGTCACGTCTTCACCTTCCATTATTCGATCGGTTGATAATTCGATTCTTCGGTCTGATAAAACATATTGGATTCCGGTCATTGACGTTTCTTTGACGATCTGATTCATCATTTCACGGGCATCATCCCACGATTTTTCGTAAATATCACTACGTAATAGTGAAGCATAAAACGTCCCTTGCCGTTTGATTTCCTCAATATGATTTTGTTCAGTGATAGTGGAAATTTTCGTCGTACAGGCGATTTGTTCTTCCTCCAGTTGAATTCGGGCTTGCCTCTCTGACCATTTCATTGCAGTATATAGATAGATGTTTCCACCTGCCAAAGTGAAAATGACCAGATACCATAACCAATTTCGTTTAAAATGAGATGTTGTCATGTTTCAATATTTCTCAGAATTCTTTTGAGGATCTTTCCTGTGGCGTTCATGGGAAGCTGATCCATAAATTTTATTTTTCGAGGATATTTATAGGAAGCCACTCTTTCTTTTGTCCAATGGATGAGTGATATTTCGTCGATGATTTGACCGGGTTTTAAAACCACAAAAGCTTTGATTTCCTCACCCAGTTTTTCGTCAAATACACCTATGACTGCAACCATTGAAACTGCAGAATGGTTCATCATCACCTCTTCTATCTCCCTTGGATAAACATTAAGACCTCCCCGGATAATCATGTCTTTCGTCCGGTCAACAATATAGTAATAGCCATCTTCATCTTTGACTGCCACATCTCCGGAGTGCAACCACCCATCTTTTAATGACTCTCCTGTAGCCAGAGGCTTTTTATAATATCCTTTCATTACATTATGACCTTTATAAAGTAATTGACCTCTGGCTCCGGACGGCACTTCCTGACCGTTTTCATCAACCAACTTCACTGCAACACCCCAGACAGGGGTGCCAATGGACCCTGCTTTGCGTGGTTGTCCTGGATGATTGAATGAGACAACCGGAGAACCTTCGGACATACCATAACCCTCATGAATCGGGACACTATATTTTCTTTCAAAGTCTTTTAATAGCTGCACCGGCAATGCCGCGCCACCAGATACACAGAGACGCAATGTTTTCTTGATTTTAAGCATTCGATCGTCTTCGTCGGGATCAAAATGATTCGTTAGGCCCCAATACATGGTGGGCACTCCTGCAAAGATGGTGATACCCTCCCTGACGATTTGATTTTGTACGGCAACAGCATCAAATCTTAATAGCAATGCAGAAGTAAGACCATGCATAACTCCTGTATTCATCAGACAGGTTTGGCCGAAAATGTGAAAAAGAGGCAACACGATCAACATGCGATCAGATTCTTGTAACTGAAATAAATGGCGGCAGAGGTCAGCGTTCCAAAGTAGATTGGAATGCGTCAGCTCAGCTCCTTTAGGTTTGCCGGTTGTTCCGGAGGTATAAATGATCACTGCCGTGTCTTCAGCTCCACTCGAATGGCACTCAAACTCAGTTCCGGCACCTGTAGTAAAATCTTCCAATGTGATCGTACCGCTAAACGGACTTTTGGCCCCGGTTTCTGCTGTAATGCAGATGAACAGCTTACAACCATCGGCCTGCTGAAATCCCCCAAATCCCTCTGTTCCTATGGGTAACATTTCAGATCCTTCGAAGCAAAAATAGAATTTGGCATCCGAATCCTGCAAATGGTAGGCGATTTCGTCCTTCTTTAAAAGTATACTCAAGGGTATGATGATGCCTCCGGCTTTCAGGACACCGTAGTAAATTATTGGAAAATAGGGTAGATTGGGGCAACTTATTGCAATCTTATCACCGGGAGTTATTCCGGCATTTTTCAAAGCATTGGCTATCTCATTGGCAAGCATGTTGATTTTAAGATAACTCAACCGGTTTTCACCAAAAGAAAAGGCAATTTTCTCCGGATATCTTCTGGCACTGTCTTCAAGAATAATTGATAAATTTAACATAGTGATAATGTAGGAAAAATTCGGTTGTTACACCTGCCCGGTATCGAAAATGTGATAAAGGTCAGTGAACAACCCAAATGCTTATGGGGTTTCAGTCCTTGTCTTTTCCTTACCTTTTACCTACCTTTGCCATTTCTAATAGATGTGTATTGTCTTTCAAATTATTGGTAAATTCTTTGTTGTCCTTTTTTTCACATGTTCTTTTTTTTCACTTTGGTCACAGTCATTAAAAGATAAGGAATCTCTTGATGTCTACGTAGATTGTGCCTTTTGCAATATGAATGATATTCGCAACAGTGCACCTTACATGAATTATGTACGTGAAGCTCTCCTGGCTGATGTGCATGTGTTGGTAACCCGGGTATCTCTTGGTTCCAGTGGTTATAGCTATTCCTTCAGATTTATCGGGAGGAAAGATTTCAAGGATTTGGAGTTTAATCGCACATTTTCGGAACCAGCGGATATGCTGCAAGCTGAAAGACAACAGGCAATCCGGAATACGCTGGAGCTGGGTCTGGCAAACTACTGGTCTCAAACCAAGATGACAGAGCGACTCACTATCCAGGTTAAAGAAGATAAAAGTCGGGCTGCTAGCACTGCACCGGATGAAGTGGATCCGTGGCGTAGTT
>JBGTCB010000534.1:0-4132 GCA_041748995.1 Saprospiraceae bacterium
TAGGTTGTCAAGAAAGAATATCGGAGAAATCCTATGTAGGTGAGTTCAAGATCATCGATTCTCTCTTACTACCTCTGCCAACTTACTCCTCACCGTCCTCTATGATCGGGAAGGTTCTGAGTACTGAGGATTTTGAATATCTCTATTGGCACAATAAATATAATAACTCGATTTCTTTGTATGATCTTGAAAGCAAGAGCTTGCTAGACAGTTTTACGTTTCCCAAAGAGGGTCCTGGATCTCTACCAACTATTACAGGTATGACAGTTTTTTCTCCTGACTCTATCTACTTACATTGCTTCTACTACATCGCAGGCCGGGTGCTTCATATGGATTCCAAGGGTACGATACTAGGTGATTTGTTCTTTGGAGACACGACAGAGATTAGAGATTTTGCCAATCATATCATGATTAGTTCACAGATTAATAATGATATATATTGGATATCTGATAACAAATATATTTTTCCGATACTGCACCCTGAGTTTAATGAAGGCTCCAGTATAATTAGTACAAACTATCCCATATGGACTATTGTGGATGCAACGAAACCTCAAAGCAGAATCCAAAGTAAAGCAACATTGCCCCGTGATCTATTAACTGAACAAGGCCTTTTACCATCATTGAGATCATCATGTTTTGATGGAAATAGGATAGTATATCAATTTCAAAGTGATGATAATCTTTATATATTGGAAACGGCTCGAATTTTGGATGATCCAGTTATTGTTCTAGTACCGTCCAGGTTTTCAGTAAGGAACCGACCTCTGCAACAATATACAGATCCGTATGAAGCCTATGGACGTTCTTTTACGTACAATAATATATTTTATGACAAGTATCGAAGGCTATTTTATAGAGTTGCCATCCATTCGATTCCATATGAAGATACTGAAGTTAATTTAGAGGAAGAGTACTTATATCCAACGAGGTTCTCAATTATGGTTTTGGATACAGGATTTAATTTATTGGCCGAAATTCCCTTTGTAAATACTGCTTATAGTGCGTGTAATATTTTTGTTGGTAAGAAAGGTCTTTATATTTCTAAGTTTAATCCGCGGTCCAGTGATCTCGATGAGGACAAATTAAGATTTGGCATCTTCAGTTTCATCTGATCCCATGCGTCTCCCTTACCCGTGGCAGACCTAATCTAAAAATGACATTGTATTAGCTTCTGCAGTATGTGGTTCATGACTATATTTTGTAGGTTCTCAGCCTTCAATGGATATAAGCCTTGTGACAAGCGCCAGTGCAATCTCCACTTTGGGTAGAGCAGTAGTTCTGAGGTACAGGTTCTAAAATTGGGAAATATCGATATAGATCTAATGATTCATTTATAAATAGTAAATAGTAATATATATCAGAATGATCAAGGAAAATACTAAAATACCTTGTATTAAAGTATCTGATTTGGATTTAGTTGTTTTGGTGACGGTCCTTCTTGAAAGTATAGTATTTTGGAAATCTATGTTTAGTTGGAATTCGACATCTGGACTTATTTCTGCATTCAGTTTATTTTTCCTTTACATACTCATCCGAAGATTTTCAAAATACATTCATTCAAATCGAGAAATAATTTACGTTGTTCTACTGACAATTTGTTCATTGTTAACGGTGTGGTTTGTATACCGTATAGTAATGTTTCACATTTTTTTTTATCAACTTGGTCTTTTACATTTAATTCAGGAATTCCGTCACTTCTTTAAACCCTTAAACTTACCCAATTCAGATCTTGGAATTATTCTGATCATTATTTTTGCCTTTACTCTGATGGTCAGAAACCAAATGGTAAAATACACTCAATTCATAAATTTGCTATTAGGCGTTCAGATTGGGTTATGCCTTGCAACGGGTTCGAGGGGTGTCTTTATTTCCATATTAGTTTTCGTTTCAGTTTACTTGACAGTTACCATTCTCGTCAAGCCCTATCTGAACAGATCAGGCATAGAATATCTGCTTTTCGGATTCCTTCTCTTGGCTATTCCATTTAAAAACCTTATGGCTCGGGCAACTTTCATGGGAAGCCAAAGCTATTCCGCAACCAGAAGTGCTGAGGCCAGAATGGATATGTCAATCTTACAAGACCTACCACATGAAAAGCAGGCTTTCGGTCTTGGTTCGGGAAATGCACTTCTTTTCCGAGACTATGCTTTTCCAGACAAGTCTTTTTCCACTAAGATTTCCAATGGTTTTGTCAAACTGCTCCTTGAGAAGGGAATCGTGGGCCTTCTTATATACATTAGCCTTTTTCTCTATGTTTTTTTGAAAATTGGAAGAAGGATCATGGGGTCTAGTGCCGTTGATTCTCAGCACACTAAGATTGTCATCTTAGCGTTGCTCTCAAGTCTGATAGTGGGTGAGGTTTTTAATGATGTGGTCCATAATCCTATCATATTAATTGTATTAACTTCGATTCTTGCCGTTGAAGCAAATCGCGATTCAACACGAATTACAGTCCAGAGTAGGGTTTTCCTTTCATTAATAATTCTCATGTTGATCGGGATAGTACATGCTAGTTGGAAAGGTCTGAGCCATCTGAGATACTTGCAAATTCATAATTATGTGATCGACAACTTCGAAGTCGATAGCATCGAGGTCGCAAGGAATAACCTTTTAAAATTGTCCGAACCCATTAATCCAGTTACAGAGAACCTATACTATCTAACAAGCTTCGAGGAGAAAACACTTTTTTATTATCCCATTGGTTCTGAAATGAAGATTTCTTCTCCTTTTAAACAAGATGACGTAATATCGGGATTGAGTACTTATCTACCAAATCCGTTTTTGGTTAATTCAATCGCCGATATTAACAAAACTTTAGTGAAGATCTCCAATGAAGATGATAGTGGAAATTGGAGTCTTGATCAGTGTCTAATCAAATATCCCGAAAATGGGTATGTGAATATTACTGGAGCAATTCATCTATTTAACACAGGTGAGAAAGAAGCAGGTTTCGAATTATTATGTAATGCCATTGAAAAATCACCATCTATTCTATTCTCTCCTTTAATGCAGTCCTTTTTATTGAGGGAGCAAGAATGGGTAGCCTCACTACAGTTAGTACTGAAAAAACAAATTCTTAAAAATATCAACTCTTCCACTCCAGCGGATTGGGCCAAAGCAGGAAGTTTATACCTCTTTTTCCAGGATTATGTTGAGGCTCAGTATAACTATTTGAGAGCATTAGAAAAAGTACCCAGTTTTTCAACCACCAGAAGAAATCTGGGAATCGCATATTACTACCAGGGTAATATAAGGCTTGCCGTAAAAGAATTGATGAGAACGATTTCCATGGATCCATCTGACTATTTAGCTTACTTCTATCTTGCGAAGCTTTCTCGAAAGGAAGGTAGGGACTTTGCTGCACAACGGTTTTACCAATTGGCACTTAAAAGCTATTACACAATGAAAAGTGAGGATTATTTTCGGCATTCCTACGTATATCGGATCCGTGTACCTTCAAATCAACTAATAGGATTGCAGACCTATTATTATGAAGAGTGGCTCAATGTTAGAGAAATTATCGAAGATATTCTGGACATCTACAAGCAGTCAAATCAAAATGATAAGATCAAATTGCTTGAACATTTATTGATGAGGAATAAAGTGGATGCCTCATTTTATCTCAATTTATCACAGCATGAAATCGCTAATATTTAAGCTATTGCAATGGATGATTTTCTCAAGCATTGTCATTGCTTGTTCAGATAGTCCAGAGCCTGTTGAACAGATTTTTGCAAAGTATATGGCGCCTTATGCAGTGAGTTTATCTCCGAAAGGTCGCTTTATTGTCGAGAAAAAAAGAAGTTTTGACAGCTTTCAGTTATATCTAAGGAAGGTGCTAGCTGACTACTCCATGTGCGCTGAAAGGGTGAGCTTTTGGGTGTCCAACCATACGCAGTTCTCATTTTCCTGGTCTTTTGATGAGTCCATTCTTTTGTGGCTGGAGTATGATCCTCTTGCTACCGGATATGTCATGAAGAAACTCTCTATTCGGGACGAACATATCTCTACTGTTCCTTTTACTGTATCAACAACCGCTATATCGAGTATCAAATGGACAGCGGATTCCAGGCGATTTGCTTATCTCAGGTGCAAAGAGACTACTTGTAACATCTTTATTTACGATAGC
>JBGTCB010000535.1:0-4682 GCA_041748995.1 Saprospiraceae bacterium
GTAGATTCTTTGGGATTACCTGTGCTATATCATTTTAAGACGTTTGCGTAGAGCAAAGAGCTCATCACGATACTGGGCTGCAGTGATAAAGTCAAGTTCTTTGGCAGCTGCTTTCATTTTGCGTTCCGTTTCGATGATTACTTTTTCAATCTGATCTCTGTTCATATATTGAACTATCGGATCGGCAGCAATATTTGGCTCTTCGGTCTCGACATAAGCTTTCGGTACATTAGACCGGACATCAAGAATAGAGCGGGCACCTGTTGATTTCTTAATTGTCTGAGGAGTGATATTATGCTCTGTATTATAGAGGATTTGTTTTGCTCTTCTGCGATTTGTTTCCTCAATAGTACGTTGCATGGATTCCGTCATCTTGTCCGCATAAAAAATCACCAAACCATTAACGTTTCGGGCAGCTCTTCCAGCTGTCTGGGTGAGAGACCGGTCATTTCGTAAAAACCCCTCCTTATCTGCATCGATAATTGCCACCAATGAAACTTCAGGCAGGTCCAATCCTTCTCTCAACAGGTTTACACCAATTAAAACATCAAAGTGACCCAGGCGGAGATCCTGCAAAATTTGTACTCTTTCCATGGTGTCAACTTCTGAGTGGATGTACCGGCATTTGATTTCCAGTCTTTCCAGGTACTTGCTGAGTTCTTCCGCCATACGTTTGGTCAATGTGGTTACCAATACCCGCTCATTGACCTCGATTCGCTTATTAATCTCTTCCAGGAGATCATCCACCTGATTCAGACTGGGACGTACTTCAATCGGTGGGTCGAGAAGACCAGTGGGTCTGACTACCTGCTCGACAATTAGTCCTCCCGTTAGTTCCAATTCATAATCGCCAGGAGTAGCGCTGACATAGATGACCTGACTAACCTGATCTTCAAACTCATTAAAGCTGAGAGGTCGGTTATCCATGGCTGATGGCAAACGAAATCCATAATTGACCAGATTAAGCTTTCGTGCCCGGTCACCACCCCACATTCCCCTGACTTGTGGTATAGTAACATGACTTTCATCGATAATCATTAGATAATCAGAGGGAAAATAATCGAGAAGGCAAAATGGACGTGTCCCGGGAACACGGCCATCAAAAAACCGTGAATAGTTTTCCACTCCGTTGCAATACCCGAGTTCGCGCATCATTTCCAGATCAAAAGTGACACGTTCTTTGATCCGTTTGGCTTCGATATATCGTGCCTCTTGTTCAAAATACTTTTCCTGCTCATACAATTCATCTTCAATTTCTTCCAAAACTCCTTTCATACGTTCTTTGGGAGCTACATACAAGTTGGCGGGAAAGATTGCAGCATGATCCAATGATTCTATTCGTTTACCACTTTCAGTTTCGATCCGTTGAATTTCCTCAATCTCATCTCCAAAAAAACTGATGCGATAACCATAATCTACATAAGGAAGATTCACATCGACTGTATCTCCTCTGACCCGGAAAGTTGCCCTGTCAAATCTAGTCTCAGTACGGGAGTAAAGACTATTGACCAAAGAATATAAAAAAACATTTCTCGATATGATTTGCTTTTTATAAATCCTAATGATACCCGTTTTGTAATCTTCCGGGTTGCCCATACCATATATACATGATACAGATGCTACGATAATAATATCCCTCCTACCCGAAAGCAACGATGAAGTAGCTCTTAATCTTAGCTTATCCACTTCCTCATTGATCGAAAGATCTTTTTCTATGTACGTATCCGAGACCGACATGTAAGCTTCGGGTTGATAGTAGTCATAATAAGAGACAAAATACTCGACCGAATTATGAGGAAAAAATGAAAGAAACTCCGAATAGAGCTGGGCGGTGAGGGTCTTGTTGTGCGTAAGGACGAGTGTCGGTTTTTGCACTCTCTCGATCACATTGGCAACAGTGAAGGTCTTTCCGGAGCCGGTGACGCCCAACAAAACCTGGGCCTTTTCTCCGGCAAGTATACCTTGGGTCAGCTGGTCAATGGCTTCCGGCTGATCACCTGTAGGTACAAACAGTGATTCCAGTTTAAAACTCATAAGCAATTAGAGTGCTGCAATAATAAAAGAATTTGGTATCATTCCGTTTTAGGATCTTGAATAACTCTGATATGCAACTTCATTTTAAATCATTTGGTTCTGGAGAACCTATTGTCATTCTTCATGGCATGTTAGGCATGCTGGATAATTGGCAATCGTTTGGGAAAGACCTCAGTAACAACCACCTGGTATATCTCGTTGATCAGCGAAATCACGGTAGGTCTGGTTGGAGTGATGAGATGGACTACCATGTGATGGCAGAAGATTTGAAAGAAACAATGGAACATCAAAAGATGGATTCAGGCGCGGTTATAATGGGGCATAGTATGGGCGGAAAAACAGCTATGCAACTTGCATTAAACTATCCCCACCTGGTAAAAGCATTAATCATTGTCGACATAGCTCCAGTAAAATATACAGGTGGACATGAATTGATACTGGATGCGATGAAGGCGATTGATTTGCGAAGAATCAACGAACGGAAGCAGGTCTATGATCAAATGATAAAGCAAATCCACAATCCAGGTATCGTCAACTTCCTTACGAAAAATCTATCTCGGGATAAAGATGGGGGATATCACTGGAAGCTGAACCTTGAGGTTATCGCCGCGAATTATGACAACCTTCTTGCTTCCCCCAGTTTGGGTACCACTATTTATGCCGGTCCTGCCCTGTTCATTAAAGGGGGAGAATCTCCATATATGGATGACGGAGAAGAAAGAATCCATCAGTGGTTTTCCAACAGTCAGGTAATCACAATCGATGAAGCCGGTCACTGGGTTCACACAGATCAACCGGAAGCATTGAGAAAAGTGATTGATGATTTCCTAAATAACTCAGGGCGTGGGCATTAATGTTCTATCTAAAGGGTACCTCTAAGAACCTCTGATATTAGGCAAATTCAAAAAGAACCAGGCGTTTGACCATTGAACGGAATTTTTAGGGGTGCCCTAAATTATCAGAGATCTCCCATTTTTGCGAAACAAGTCGAAGAACCCACACGTTATCTACTTACATAATGAAATCGAGATGAAATATTTAAAACTCCTTTCCTTTGCTTTATTGATGGTTGCGCTCACCGCTTTTATCGAAGGCGATAATAAGCAATTTGAAATCAGCAAAAACCTGGAAATCTTCACAAACATCTATCGGGAACTTAACTCAAATTATGTTGACGATGTTGATCCTGCACGATTAATGCGAATCGGCATTGAAGCTATGCTGGAAACCCTCGATCCCTATACCAACTACATTTCCGAGTCAGACATTGAAAGTTATCGTTATATGGCAGAAGGTAGATATGATGGCATTGGAGCTAATGTGCGTAAAATGGGTGATTATGTGACCATTGTAGATCCTTATGAAGGAGGGCCTGCTATTGCAGCAGGTTTAAAGGCAGGCGATATGATTATTGCTGTAGAAGGAAAAGATGCTAAAGGTAAAAAGACTGACGAGGTCAACGATATATTAAAGGGCTTTCCTGGTACCGACGTAAATATCACAATCCGAAGACCAGGTGAGGATCAGGATCGCGAAGTGACCGTCAAAAGGGATGAAGTAGCAGTTAAGAATGTACCTTATTCCGGAATGATTAACAACGATATTGGATATGTTGTGCTGAGTACTTTTACAAATAGTGCCGGAAAGAATGTAGAAAATGCTATCAAAGAACTGCAGAAGGAAAATGCGGATTTGAAAGGACTTATCTTTGATCTCCGGAACAATGGAGGTGGTTACCTTCGTGAAGCTGTTACCATCAGTAACCTTTTTATCCCAAAGGACGAAGTGGTGGTGACCACCAAAGGGAAGGTGAGAGACCGTGACCGAAGCTTTAATACCACGGATCATCCTCTTGTTCCTGATCTACCAATAGTCATTCTCACCAATAAATACACTGCTTCCGCTTCCGAAATAGTGAGTGGGGTAGTTCAGGACCTGGATAGAGGCGTAATCCTGGGTGAGAAGACTTACGGTAAGGGGCTCGTCCAAAACACGGTAGACCTCGATTATAATTCAAAATTGAAGCTAACAACATCCAAGTACTATATCCCCAGTGGTCGTTGTATACAAAGTGTCAATTATAAAGACGGAGAGCCGGTTGATGTTCCTGAAGAACAGAGGGCCGTTTTTAAAACGAGGGCTGGTCGAAAAGTTCTCGATGGTGGTGGAATTATTCCTGATGTACTGACCGGTGATAAAAATCAGGCGGCAATCGTACGATTTCTTTTAGACAATGACCTGGTTTTTCACTATGCAACCGGATATCACCAGAATCATCCGGATATCGGTCCGGCAAAAGATTTCAAATTTACGGATTTTGAAGACTTTGTAAAATTTGTACATAAAAAGCAAATCGACTTCAAAACAAAAACAGAGAAGGAGCTCGACGAACTGCTCGTTGCAGCAGACGAAGATCATTTCACCGAATTGCTGCAAACTAGTATTTCGGAGATCCGAAGCAAGATAACACAAGACAAAGCGGATGATCTGCAAGAAAATAAAGATGAGATCATTTCTCTTCTGGAGCGTGAAATCGTTGGTCGTTATCACTATCAAACCGGACGTACTGAGAAAACTCTGCAAAACGACACTGATATTAAGCTGGCGACGGAGATACTTACTCAGCCTGATGTGTACAACCGGTATTT
>JBGTCB010000536.1:0-2283 GCA_041748995.1 Saprospiraceae bacterium
GGTACTGCCCTTTCCGGGCTTACTTTCCGCAGTGATTTTCCCCTTATGTGCCTCAATAATTTCACGGGCAATGGCAAGTCCAAGGCCGGTTCCTTTGGTTTTATCGAACTTACTGCGTTGGTATTTTTCAAAAATGTGGGCGAGTAAGTCTTCCTCAATACCTGGCCCATCGTCGCGAACGCTAAAATTTAAAAAGCCTTTTTCCTTGCTCACGCTCACATAAATACATCCCTTTTCCGGTGAATAACGGGCCGCGTTGGTCAGGAGGTTATTGAGTACCCATGTGATTTTTTCCAAATCCACCTCTAGTTCAGGAAGTCCTTTTTCAAACTGTTTTTCGATGCTTAGCTCCCTGTTTTCAAGAATGGCTTTGATGGTCGACAAACTGTGGTTAACCAATTCTTCGGCGCTGACTTCTTCCTTAAGGAGCCGGATTTTCCCTGTTTCAATCTGGCCCAGGTCCAAAAGTTCGTTGACCATGCCCAACAGACGTCCGTTCTGTGTTTTTAGCGTACTTACCAGATTCTCCTGCTCCTCATTGAGCTTCCCTAATTTGGGGTTTTGCAATAGGTCGAGGCTGATATTCATGGCGGAAATAGGCGTTTTAAACTGATGCGATAAGGTGGCCATAAAATTCGTTTTGGCGATATCGAGTTCACGGAAATCGGTGATATCGTAGAAGATAATCACCTTTCCTGCCGGCACTCTGCTATTGGATTCATGCGAAGCTCCCACGCTTACTTCTTCCTTGTGGTAGTACTTTTTGCGATTGCCAATTTGGGCGCTGAAATTAAACAAACTGGCTCCCTGTTCATTGGGACGGGATAATAGGGCCTCCTCGTTAAAATTTACCGGACGTATTTCATTCAGTTTTATGCCAAGTATGGCCTGACGGGGTAATCCAAAGAGGGTTTCGGCCTGTTGATTCATCCATATCACGAAATTGCCCTCGTCGGTTACCATAATGGCTTCGTTCAGGTGATCGATAATGGTTTCTATCCTTTTTTTCTCCTTCACCAATTCGGTTACATTCATCTGCTCGTATTCGTCCAATTGATTGGCCATGCGGTTAAAGGCATTGGCCAGCATCCCGATTTCGTCGCTTTTGTTTAGCCCCTTCATACGCTGGCTAAAGTCTTTGTCGCCAATTCGCGTTATACGTATCGCCAATTCATTTAAAGGCCCAACGATATACCTCGGAATCAGCCACAGGAGCAAAAAACCAAGAGCTGACAGACTCACTGTAAGGATCACCATGCTTGTGATGACCTGATTTACGGTTAGCTTGGTGGTTTCATAGCGGCTTAGCACATCGGCGCGGAGTACCTTTGCCAGCCGCTCGTTCACTTCAATCATGCGGTCCAGGTCGGCAAAAATTACGGCACTGACTTCGGTGGTATCAAAGGCGCCCACAAAGCGGCTTTGTTTGAAATCCAGTTTGAATTTATCAAGAGCCATTTGAACAGAATCCATTAACTCCGGCTCCACTTCACCTTTGGCCAGATACCGTTGATTGATCAGGATGGAGTCGACCTCATAGATTCCTGTATAGAGTTTTTTAATGGCTGTCTGGTTATTGTCGAGACCGGAGGCAAAATAGATCCAGTTTACCCGAAATTGGTGAGAATAATGAGCAAATCGCTGGCTTTTTTCGAGAATGGCATAGTTGCGGGTAAAGATAGATTCCGCATTTTTCTGGATGACACTCAGGTAATAAATGCTGGCGGAACCAAGCACCACAATAACCAGAAGGAAGGTTGAGACTCCCAACTGAATACGGGTTTTGATGCTAAAATCAGGAAAGCCCCATTTCATGGGCAAAAGATAGTAGAAAAAGTATTAATCGCGACGATAGAATAATGACAATAATACCGTTGCTGCCACCCCCATTATAACGGTTAACCAAAACCAAATCTCCCATTGCATACCTGAAAAGGATTAGAAATTAGTAAAAAACAGGCTCCGGTCTGAACTAACATGACGATAGTCCTATGGTAATGTTCCCTGCAACCGATATAGACCGGAGGCCTGCTTTTAATAGTTGAACGAGGCGGTAATCATATTGATTGCTGTTATTTATGAGATAACCTATCCAAACCTATCCCTGGTTTCACAAATAACTCGCTTGTTCTTGACGAATAGATCCGAAAAAACATGCCAGTCAAATCAATTCTGCTAAAAAAAAGTTAAAGGACTGATTTTATTATTGTTTATAAAAAACCAGGCAGGCCACGCCAAAACAAAACCCTCTCATTATGATAGAGGAGCCTTTCAAATCGACAG
>JBGTCB010000537.1:0-5276 GCA_041748995.1 Saprospiraceae bacterium
CCAGTTTATGGATGGACTTACGAATTTCTAAGGTTAAGAGACCTGCCTCGAGAGGCTGATCTGGATTGTACACATCATTCCAAGATCCTTTGCCGAAATGTTTGAAGAAGGCTTCGACCACTGCACGTACGGAAACAATATTGGTAAATGACGGACCAAAATTCCACGCCTGGGCATACCGGAGCGGCTCGTTCAACAAGTGAGTTGAAAGCAGAAGATATCCACCTATGGGTTCTAAGACGTGCTGCCAGGGGCGCACGGCCTCGGGGCTTCTTAGGTCAAGGGGTCTTTCTTCTATAATTGAACGTATGATATCTGGCACCAATCGATATTCAGACCAATCCCCCCCACCAATGACATTACCCGCACGAACGGATGCAATTGCCGGTTTTCCTGGCTCTGAGAAATAAGAGCGACGGTAGGCGGAGATTACTAATTCTGCTGCTCCCTTACTGGCACTATAAGGATCGTGGCCACCAATTGTATCAGACTCCCGGTAGCCATGTATCCATTCCATATTCTCATAACATTTGTCACTCGTCACCATGACACCAACCTTGACCGACGGAGTCTGGCGTATTGCTTCAAGCAAATGTACGGTACCCATCGTATTAGTGGCAAAAGTAGTGACAGGGTCCTGATAACTGGAAAGAACCAAAGGTTGAGCAGCCAGGTGAAACACAATTTCCGGTTTCTCGGAAGCGAATATCTCTTTAAGCTCCTTCAGGTGAAGGATGTCGACACGATAGTCCTTCATCTTATCTCCGATCCTGCTGAGATTAAATATACCATCTTTGTGCTTTGTATTTAGAGAAATACCAACAAGTTCAGCTCCCAGCATGTCAAGCCAAATAGACAGCCAGGCTCCTTTAAAGCCGGTATGCCCGGTTACTAATACTTTCATTCCCTTTAGACCTGATAAAGCTTCCATCATTGCCACGATTTCCATAGTGCGTCTCCACTGCGCCATAACTGCTCCAGTGTTCGTTTATCTTTTAAAGTATCCATCGGCCGCCAGAAGCCATAGTGCTTGTAGGTAAAAAGTTCGCCTTTGGTGGCTAGCTCTTCTAAGGGAGATTTTTCAAAAATAGTAGAATCTCCCCCTTTGATAAAGTCGAACACTTTGTATTCACATACGAAGAAACCGGCATTAATCCAAGCTCCATCACCCTTCGGTTTTTCTACAAAATTGCTCACCTTACCACCCTCTTTTATGTCCAGTGCGCCGTAACGTCCCTCAGGTTGGGATGAGGTGATTGTTATAGCTCCCCCGTGACTTTCATGGAATTGAAGCAGCTCACCAATATTGATATTAGAAACGCCGTCGCCATAAGTCAACATAAATCTCTCGCCAGGTTTTAAATAGGGCTTAGCTCGAAGTACACGGCCTCCGGTCATGGTATCCTGACCTGTGTCGAGCAATGTAACTTTCCATGGCTCACTGGTATTGTGATGTATTTGCATTCCATTATTGGCCAAGTCAAAAGTTACATCGGCCTGATTGAGGAAGTAGGTAGCAAAGTATTCCTTGATCATGTAACCTTTATATCCACAAAGTACTACAAAGTCATTAAAGCCAAACTGAGAATATATTTTCATAATGTGCCAAAGGATCGGTTTGTCTCCGATCTCGACCAAAGGCTTTGGCTGAATGCCAGTCTCTTCACTAAGCCGACTACCGTATCCACCGGCAAGAATCAACGTTTTCATGATTCTCTACTCATAGTTAGCGCACTGGTGTCATCCATTTTGGAAATATAAGTTTATTTCTCATTTTGCCCTGAAATATTATCCAAAGATTAGCAATACCAGGGAAGTACTTAGGCAGAAGAAAAAAGACCTTTCGCTGCATCTTTATGGAAGCCTGATTCCTGAAAAGCACAGACAAGATCTTTTGAAAGATCAGAGACCTCTCCTTCACTGTTAGAGACCAGGGATACTTTGTTTCAAAATTAAAGAGAAGGAAGGGCAAAAAAGATTGGAACTTTAAGCGATTAATTCGTTGCTTGGTTGCCGAATTGGTGACACCTTTAATATGCCTGCGGTATGCGGTAGTCTGGGTGTTAAAAAAATGGATTTTAGATTGCAACGCGATGTAAAGCCACAACAAATAATCATGTGTATAATATTCCCTATCCTGGTCTACTTCATAATCTGTAATGAGTTCCTTTCTGAACACGGTTGTAGAGTTGTTAATGAAATTACCTCCCAGCAATTGGAAAAAAACGCGACCATCAGCATATCTCGAGCGGATGGCATCTTGGGACTTATCGTCGATCGCTTGGCCGGTCTCGGAAATGACTTTTACGTCAGAATAAACTGCCCCAAAAAGGGGGTTTTCCTCCAGAAATTTAACTTGATTGCTCAATTTATAGGGATCTATCCATATGTCATCTCCGTCACAAACAGCGATATACTTACCACGACAGTGCTGCCAAGTTCTCACCGCATTTCCGGCAATACCCCGGTTGATGTCTGATGGTAATAGGATGACCAGGCCGGGGTATTTTTTGGCGTAAGTCTCACAGATTTTCCTTGTCCGATCTTTCGAACAATCTTCTCCTATGACCAACTCAAACGGGAAATCAGTTTTTTGGTTCAGTGCTCCTTCCAGCGCCTCTTCAATGAATTTTTCTACATTGTAGGCGATCATGCAAATACTGACCAAAGGATTAGCATGCATAGTGTTTAACTTTTTTGATCTGAAATATGGTATTCAACGAACGTCAGTCGAAGTCATTCGAAATGCAAATTAACTGCTTCTTTTATTCTTGAACAAAATATGATATAAAGCTAATATCGTGTATTTGACATCGATGAGAAAGGGTTCTTTTTCATATAAACTCAAATATTTCTTTTCTGATTCAATGATTTCGTCTAGTGTTGTGGGCATGTCTACATAATATGGTGGAATAACTCCCGGTTTGAATCTACCACGATATTTGCGATATTCTTCCGGATAGAGACTTAAATAATGTTGGCTCAGAGGCCTGACTCCAAATAGTTTTAAGTCACCGTGCAACAAATTAATTAACATCGGAAGCTCGTCAATGAAATACTTTCGCATTTTTCGACCATATGGAGTTATTCTCTGATCATTTGCAAATTTACCACCCACAGCCAGGCCATTTTTTTCATGGAAATACTTCTGAAGATACTCAGAGAAAGGATACATCGTTCTCAGTTTATATACTTTGATCATTTTTCCATTCTTTCCCACTCGGTGCAGCTTAATAATGGGTCCGTAGGTTGCTTCTTGATTGTACGCCGGACAACTTTCTTTTTGAGCAATATAGTACTTCCGGCCATTATGATTGAAATCGTTGACAATTGAATATCCACATGAGTATAACCTCCCACAGATCTCCATTGCTGATAACACCCTTTCCTGTCCCTGAGTCAGCCAAAAGTATATTTTGTTTAAATAGGGAATTTTAGGCCAGGCACTTTGTACCAATAGATCAATAAAAAGAAAGAGATTTCGAATGCGCCCAGAATAATTGCGGAACAATCGATCCCTCCGTTGACTGGCAGTTTCTGCCCACATAACAAGATAGCCCCCATTATTCAGACTCTCATTCATGGATTCAAGGTATTTGTTGACATAACGAGCCTTATTAAGAGACTGTTTACTAAAGATTAAATCAAACTGATTTAAATCCCTCACAATCTGGCGAGTACTCTTCCATTTTGGTCTCTTAGCAGAGATCTTTTCCAGATATGGCTGAAAATCACTAATTTCCTGAACAATTGAAAACCTATCAATGGTCTTGTGGATTCGGCTGGTAATGTAATCCAAGATTTCGCGATCGACAAGAGGCTTGATTTCTTCAAGCCAATCTTCAGTGAGGTAGTAAGATGACTTATCATCTTGACGAATTTCTGTTTGTTGCATAGGTATAGTACCCATCCAACCAAGAGATTGGGGTTGCATAGTTCCAAGTGTATTTCATTAGTACAAATGCACTTAATCCTATCCAGCTAAATAAACAAACCAATGACAAGGTATTCAGAAGTGAATACCCAAATATTATAAAGATACTGTACGGGTTTGACGTAAATTTAGTTTAAAGAGTGCATTGTCTACGGATTTATAATAAGTGTTTACTTAATTGAAATAACGGTCAATTATTGTTAAGTTTCTACGGTTTACTAATGACAATAACGATTGATGCTTAATGTAATAAAAAGATTTTATATACGCAACTATCCCGGTGTTAAAAATTTTATGAAGTGTTATCACATGGAATATTCAAAACTCACTTAGTCCTTTATGGCCGAAAACTGGTTGTGATCTGTTGATCAATCTATCACAATTAGGGCAATTCCATTTCTTCTTTGTGGACGTGGACCTGGCGCCTTCTTTTGGTCAGCAGCCTGCCTTATAAATCAAGAAGACTTTACAAATGATTGAAGCTAGATAACAGCATAAGGCGTTTCAGTCAAGCTGATGAATTTTATAGGAAGTGCTTTCCTGCTTGAATCTTAAGAATTGAACCATTAGGTGCAGAGAAAGGAAATGACCCGATTTCCTGAGCTAGGTGATAAGCGGTTAAATTTTGAATACAAGATAAAAACTTCATTGAGCAGTTTTTCGCATCAAATACTTTACTGAATTCTTTACTTTTTGAAAATATCTCTGCTTCATCCAATCATAGAGGTTATCGGTCCACCGATTAGGGTGAAAATTGAACATAACCGGATGTTTTAACTTGGCACTATTGAGATAATTGATAATATCGTAAGTAGTGTGAAATCTCAAATCCAGGATACTGTCCATTTTGTCCCGGATACTATATTTAAACCCATCCCACATTCCACCAGTATCTGAAAGATATAGTAGCCTATTAAAATCGATATCGAGATATGGTTCACCAATTATGCCATAGTCTGTATATTTGTATACCCTCCAAAGATCCCTATTGTCATGTTTTGAAAGTGGACTACCATGCATGCAAATTGTATCAACTGGCACGATGCTTCTAACTTTATTCAAATGTTTCTCAAAAAGTGCTATCGCTTTTTTCGTATCACCTTTTGCCAGGGTTAAATCCTCGTAGTGGTAACCAATCTCGTGACCTAATGCATATAATTTCTTTACCAGGGATTCATTTAATACGTCATTGACTACCCGGAAGTAAAAAGTTCCATTGATGCCCAAATGATGCATGATGTTTGCAAGCTCCCAGGCACTGTTTTTCCTATAATCTATGTCGTGACGTAAAATTACAGCATTGTGTGAAGGATCTATCATGTACTGTGAAAAGGTCTGAAAA
>JBGTCB010000538.1:0-2890 GCA_041748995.1 Saprospiraceae bacterium
ATTGATCGTTTTGCGTATGAATTCATTGTTGGGTGTAATGCCAAGACTTTTGAGGTTAGACAGGGACAAATTGAATCCACCCTGCTCACCACCGGAAGAAAGGGAAAGAGAGTGATTGACGTTTTGACCATTGCGATAAAATCCTCTGATGAAATCCCGTTGGGGCTCATAGGGTAGTGTGACTCCGTCAAAGAGCACCTGTGTCATACCCGGTTGAAATCTTTCTCCAAAAGACCACTGACCAGACGTAGGGTTAGGAGAAGTTGGACGAACTCCGTTTTCACCCTGACCGTATTCATACTGATAGTCGGTAAAATCGAGTGGTGTCTCATTGGTATAATTCAGATTGTAACTCACACCGATACCTTTGGTATCACCCTGGTTTTTTGATCATGATGACACCATCTTTAGCCCTGGAGCCGTAGAGAGCAGCAGCAGCGGCTCCTTTCAGCACGGTCATACTTTCAATATCATCCGGATTAATGCTCTGCAAACCATCACCACCATCTGATGTGACTCCACCTCCATTGGTACCCAGGGCACCGTCCGTACCGTTATTACCCGGATTAGTACCGAAATTGGTGTTATCAATAGGAACTCCATTAATGACGATCAGAGGATTATTCTGCCCGGAAATAGACGACTGACCCCGGATACGTACTTTTGATGTTCCTCCCGGGCCGGTACCTAAAGAAGAAATATTAACCCCGGCAACCTTACCCTGAAGGGTTTTCATAAAGTTTGAACTGCGATTTACATTGATTTCTTCCGCTCCAACCGTTGTCGCAGAATAGCCCAGTTTCTTGGCTTCTTTTTGGATACCAAGGGCAGTAATAACCACTTCACCCAGTTGTTCAATTTCCGAAACCATCACCACATTGAGAACTGTCTGATTGGAAATCAAAACCTCCTGGGTTGCATAACCCGTGTAAGAAAAAACCAACGTGGGGGTTTCGTCTGGTACGGAAAGTTCATAATTTCCATCAAAGTCCGTGACTGTACCGGTTGATGAATTTAATACGTAAACGTTAACCCCGGTCAATGGTGTCCCATCATTGGAATCGGTTACTTTGCCCCGAATAATCTTATCCAATTTAGATACCCTGATTTCCCGGTTCCTTATACCGGAAGATTGAAAGCTCAGTTGTTCAATTTTTGTAAGATTACCCAGTATATTCGCCTCATGGTCAAGACTCTCATCCGATGAGGGAACTTTCCTCTCTGAGTGGATAATTACGTAATTACGGGAACCAATTTTTTGATAGGTTAAGCCCGTTCTAAGCAGTAATGATTCAAGATCTTTTTCGAGTTGGCCCTTCTTAGTTTTAGGATCCTGCACGGTGATATTCTTCACTACTGCAATATCATAAGTGAAAAATACATCGTGATGATCACTCAGTTGATCAAGTGCCACTTCCAGAGTTATACTTTCGGATGATCCGGATAACCAATCATATTGCCCATTGCTCTGAAGCATGGCCAATTCCTGAGCATTTAAATTAAAACCCAGCAGAAATCCCATCAATACGAAAATACATTTCAAGTTTTTTAAATGAATTATCATATTCTTCCCTTTTTAAAAATGAATAAAAAAAGTGCCTTTTAGATTTATTTAATTTTTAAGAATGATTCTATTTTTCTCAATGTTTGCTTTTACATTAAATAGTAATTCGGTCATTTTCACAAACTCACTTAGATCACTCGTGGGAAGAGCCCCATTGATCCGACGATCCAGCAATGTTGAATCGATGACCAGAACTTCTTTCCCATAGGAGGTTTGAATGTCTTCAATCACCTGGGTCAAAGAAGCATTATTGTAAATCAGGTAACCGGATTTCCATGATACCAGTGACTCTGCCTGTTTCGAAGTCTGCCGGGTAACATGATGTTTATCTTCTTGAAAATGAGCAAGATCTCCCGGGTTAAGAAACAACTCTTGCTGGTCTTCTTCATGATCTTTTAATACCAGTCTGACTTTGCCTTCTTTCAGGTAAACTTTTGTTTCCGCAGCCCGGGAATTAACATTAAAGCCAGTACCCATAACCTCGATGTCCAAATCCGAAGTCTGCACGGTAAACTTAACACCTGTAGAATAGTTCTTCTTCACCTGAAAATAAGCTTCACCCTCTAACCATACCTCGCGCTGGCCTTTTTCCCAATGGTCTCCCAGAATGAGTTTAGAATTGGCATTCAAATCAACCAGAGACCCATCAGGAAGAACAACTTCCATTCGCTCACCAAATTTTGTCGAATAAACCCTGGTAGTATCAAAAGTACCAGTAACATAATCCAATATCACAAAGGAAACCAGAAGAAGGGCAACGGCAGCTACCAGGGAATAAGTAATCCGGCGGAAGCGGATATGTTTTTTATGCTTCTCAATTTTTGAGATTAATTCCTCATGTAAAATTTTCTTTCGACTTGGAGTCAATGATTCTCCTGATATTCTGACAGCCGCGTATACCAACTCCCTTGCCAAAGCAATTTTATCGCTTTGAGATGGGTGATTCAGGAGAAATCCTTTCCAAAATAGATCATTTTCCCAATCAGGATGCAAGATCCAGTTGCGGAAACAATGATCACGAGCCAGCTCATCAGTGGAGAGTCTGGTAAAGTCTTTTTGCATTTTTTAGCAGTTGTGATGAGTGTACCAAAATACCCTCATATAGCTAAGTCGCAAAACCCTGACCGTGATAACCTTCCCGGTTAATGAAAATTATCAGATTTTTTTTCAGACACATCGATACCCCCTTCAGAGACTGAAAGAAAGTACAAGGAAATAAGTCAATCCGGCATAATGTTTGGAAAATTTACGAAGATGGGTAATCGCACGATGGACTGTATTAATAGCTACCTGACGCCGGATGTTCATTACCCGGGCTATATCTGA
>JBGTCB010000539.1:0-2131 GCA_041748995.1 Saprospiraceae bacterium
CTGCCAGTCTGGTTATTCCTTTCCTCCATTTGAGAATACGTGCATCCCGGATATCCGGTTTCCCGATATGATCAAGTACAACCGGAAGTTCAGGCAATTGACTTATCATTTCAATAGCCTCTTCCATTTGGTGCCAGTAAATCAGGAGATCGTATGTATAACCGTTCGCAGCGAGTTGTTCCAGACCAAAGAGAAAATCAGGATCAAGCATGATGGATGGAGGCTCTGATTGTAGAATATGTCGAAACCCCACCAGTTTCTCCTCTTTCCGGTATGTTACCAGCCTTTCACCAATGTCTGGATTTCTTAAATCAATCCAACCAACAACTCCTGATATCCAGTCATGTTTTTCTGCAAGATCCAATAGAAAACGGTTCTCTGCTTCCGATTGTTCCACCTGCACCGCAATCGTTTCCTGGATTCCATGTTGATCCAGGATAGGGTGAAGATCTTCCGGCCTAAAGTCCTGCCGGATATTGTCCATAACACCAGGGGTCATCCAGGTATCTCTGGCCTCGTTGAATTTCCAAAAATGCTGGTGTGCATCAATTATTCTCATTACCTACAAGCTTATACCTCGCTTCCAAGGTATAAAATCATCCTGACCTAGTCGTTCTGCCGCTGTCAGTTGGGCGCCACTGGCAATTTTTATGATCAGTTCAAGAAGCTCGTGACCTTTCGTTTCGATCGTATCCTGACCTTCAATGATAGTACCTGCATTAATGTCAATAATATCCGCCATTCGTTTGGCCAGTACAGTGTTGGTAGACATTTTAATGGTCGGGCTGATGACATTACCGGTTGGGGTACCTAAGCCTGTGGTAAAGACAATCAGATTGGCACCAGCCCCAGCCAGACCGGTAGTCGATTCTACATCATTACCAGGGGTACAAAGCAGGTTTAAACCGGATTTTGTAACCCTTTCTCCATAATCCAATACATCGACCACAGGTGAACTACCACCCTTCCTGGCCGCCCCTAAAGATTTGATCGCATCCGTGATCAGACCATCCCGGATATTACCTGGTGATGGGTTGGCCTCAAATCCGGAACCATCAGCCTTTGCCCGGGCATGGTAGCGCTCCATCAGTGCTATGAACCGCTGCGCACCCTGATCATCGACGCATCGATTGACCAGGTCCTGTTCGGCACCATGTAGTTCGGGGAATTCGCTTAGAATAGCCGATCCACCTAAACCTATGAGCATGTCTGCGCAGTATCCCAGCGCCGGATTGGCCGATAGACCAGAAAATCCATCCGAACCACCGCATTCCAGACCCAAAGTCAGATGGCTGAGTGAAGCCGGTTTTCTGGTGATCGAGTTTGCTTTCTGTAACCCTGCAAAGGTACTTTTGATGATATCTTCGATGAATTGCGGTTCGGAGATACTTGCTTGTTGCTCAAAATAGTAGACAGGTTTTTCGAAGTGAGGATCGATCGAACGAACAAAATCTTCGACGGTTCGAGCCTCTGCATTCTGACAACCCAGACTGAGCACTGTAGCTCCGGCTACATTCGGATGGGTAATATAGGATGCCAATAATTTACAGAGCATCTCTGAATCCTGTCGTGTGCCACCACAACCTCCCTCATGGGTCAGGAATTTAATACCGTCAATGTTTGCAAAGACTCTTTTGGATATTGCCAGATCATCGGATCCCAAAGAAATATCACCGAAGTCGTGACGACCTGCTTTGACAGCAGCGATCAGATTCTCCAGGTTAATTCTTTCCTTCTTTCCCTCGTGATAACCGAGTGGTTCCAGCAAAGTGTCCTGTAGTAATTTAATATTACGATTTTCACAAAAGACCAAAGGAATAAAAATCCAGTAATTACGGGTACCTACCAACCCATTGGATCGATGGTAACCATTGAAAGTACGCTCTCTGAAATGAGAAACGTCTGGTGCCTGCCATACCGCGTTTTCCCTGGCAGATGCTACCGGAGCTGTCTGATGCCTGACATTACCGGTTGTAATTTTCATACCCTTAAAAATAGGTGAAGTGGCAACTCCTACGATTGTACCATACATTTTGATATAAGAACCCTCCGGGATATCATAAACTGCAACCTTATGTTTTACTTCAATTTCTTCTACAGTGGTTAGGTTTTGTCCATTGATGGAGATGGT
>JBGTCB010000540.1:0-5362 GCA_041748995.1 Saprospiraceae bacterium
GGACTTGCACCAATTTATTGAGGGGGATGTTTTGGAGTTGTATCAGGAGCAGGTAGGGGAGGCTGGAAAGAAAATGGCGGAGTGGCGATTTGTTTGGGAAGTTATCCTACTTTTCCGGCTAGGGGTTGTCCGGTCATTTCGATTGAGTTTCATTCAAAATCAAAGAAGTATGTTTCGCCATCATTTTATTACTGTCTGGAGAAAGACTAAAAAAGATAAAACGACCTTTTTCATAAACCTGATTGGCTTGTCTACAAGTATCGCTTGTGCCATGCTTATTTATTTGTGGATCCAAAATGAATATTCCATGGATAGATTTCACGAAAAAAGTGACAGGCTCTATCAGGTATTGACAAATGAACATTATACCGATGGAATTAAAACTACTCCTGAAACATCCGGGCTATTGGCAGATGCCCTTCAGAATGAGATTGCAGGGATTGAATCCGCAGTAGCCAGTACACCTACCTGGTGGATGGACAAAATGAGACTAACCGTAGAGGCTACTAATATTAAGTCAACCGGAAAATTCGTTGGTAGCCACTTTTTCAAGGTATTCTCCTACCCATTACTCTCAGGAAGTCCCGATGATGTTTTGGCTGACAGGCATTCCATTGTCTTATCGGAATCTCTATCCCGGCGACTTTTTAAATCTCCTCAGGATGCTTTGGGAAAAACAATTTTGTTCCAGGATGAAATGGAATTCCAGGTAGCAGGTGTTTTTAAGGATATACCTACTCAGTCAACTGACCATTTTGAGTTTGTCATTCCTTTTGAGACTTTCCAGGAAATGAATCCCAGGTTTAAAGTTTGGAATAATATCGGACCTGACACATATATCGTCCTGGAGGAAGGGTCCAACAAAGAAAATGTAGAATCAATTCTAAAAGATTTACTTCAAACCAAACAAAAAGATACAAGGGCTGAGTTGTTTCTGCAGCTCTTCGAAAATAAATATTTGTATGGAAAATATGAGAATGGTCAGGTGACCGGAGGAAAAATAGAGATCATCCGCATATTTACCTTAATATCCATTCTAATTCTGATTGTTGCTTCCATCAATTTCGTCAATCTGGTTACAGCACAAGCCACGTTTAAGAGTAAGGAAGTAGGTATAAAAAAGACACTTGGGGTGAATAGAAATACCCTGATCGTCCAGTTTTTAACAGAGTCGGTTTTTACTGCTTGTATGGCGGGAATATTGGCTTTAATGATGGTTATATTTTTGGTGCGTCCTTTCAATGTCGCAATTGGGACCAACATTGAAATTCCGATGGAATGGGAATTTTTAGTGAAACTGGGGTTATTGATCATAGCTACCGGTATAGTATCCGGCATCTATCCTGCTTTTTTTCTCTCCGGCATAAAGCCTTTTAATGCTATGCAGGGCAAGGTAAACCGGATGATAAGCGAAAAAATGCTCAGAAAAAGTCTTGTAGTAACACAATTTATTATAACTGTGATCCTCATAACAGGCGTATTGGTCATTCACCGGCAGTTGGATTTTATTGAAAACAGAGACATCGGTTATGACAAAGATCAAATCATCTGTTTTGATCTGGAGGGAAATGCCCTGGAAAACAAGGAAACTTTCTTATCAGCGATCAGGGACATACCTGGCGTGGAGAATGCTTCCACAATCAACAGCAGGTTAGTTGGCAGTTATGGTTCAACGGGAGGTGTGGAATGGGAAGGAAAAAGTCCGGCTGACCAGGTTTCTTTTGAGATTATCCAGGTCAATTATGACATGATCGAAACATTGGGGATGGATGTATCTTCAGGCAGATCGTTTTCCGAATCGAGAGACCAGGAAGATGATACCCGGATATTATTGAATGAAGAGGCTGTAAAGACTATTGGATTGATGGATCCGGTTGGAAAGAAACTTGAACTCTGGGGAAACACAAAGGAGATTATCGGAGTAGTGAAAAACTTTCATACAGAGTCCTTTCATGAAACTATAAAACCAACTTTAATCCGGTTATTACCGGGGCATACGGATTATGCGATGGTTAGGATCAAACAGGGAAATGAAAAAGGCGTTCTTAATCACTTGCAGGATTTTTATCAAAATTTTAATCCTGGGTATACGCTGGATTATCATTTTTTAGGAGATGAATATCAAACTCTATATAATTCCGAATACTTGATGACAAAAATTGGATATTTTTTCGCTTTACTGGCTATTATTATTTCCTGCCTGGGTCTGTTTGGTCTGACCACCTTTGCCACAGAGACAAGAAGAAGGGAGATCGGTATCAGAAAATTGTTGGGGAGTAGCTTACAAAATATTATAGCCTTATTATCTCGTGAATTTGTTTGGATGATCCTTTTATCATTGGCTGTTTCTATTCCATTGGCCGGTTATTTGGCAGGAAATTGGTTAGAAAGTTTCGCTTTCCGAACAGAGCTTTCTTTTTGGGATTTCTTATTCGCCGCTGTTATAGTCCTCTTGATAGGAGGAGTGACCATAGGAATTCAGACAATTAAAGCTGCCTATCTCAATCCAATACAAACTATCCGGCATGAATAATTTTGTCCCACCAAAATCTTTCCTCCGTTTTTTCAAATGGTTTTGTAAACCTGATCTACACCGGTACATCGAAGGCGACCTTTTGGAATTGTACAACGAACGGGTAAGGGCCTCAGGAAAGAAAAAGGCAGATTATAGATTTGCTATTGACGTATTGTTGCTGTTGAGACCTGGAATTATCCGGTCCATAAAAAGATATGAAAATCTAAACACCTATAGCATGTATAAAAACTATTTCAAAATCGCATGGAGAAATTTGGTGAAGAATAAAGGGTATTCGCTAATAAACATAGTCGGACTTACCACAGGAATGACCGTTGCGATGCTGATAGGTTTATGGGTTTGGGATGAACTCTCGTTTAATACGGCCTTTGAAGGTCATGAGCAACTGGCCCAGGTTATGATAACCCAATCGAACGAGGAAAGATCGTACACCGGAAACACCGTGATGATGCCGTTGGGAGAGGCCTTCCGTACAGAGTTTGCCGCTGATTTTAAGAACGTGTCTCTCGCATCGCGGAACGCCAAGCATATTGTTACTCATGGTGAGAAGAAACTATCTAGCACAGGGATGTGGGTGCAGCCGGACTTTCCTGAAATGTTCTCCTTAAAAATGCTCCAGGGAAAACAGGACGCCTTAAAAGATGCCTCCACTATTCTACTGGCTGAGTCGTTGGTAAAAGCTTTATTTGGAGTTACCGACCCCATGAACGAATCCATACGCGTAGATAACCGTATAGATATGTTGGTTGGCGGAGTATACCAAGACTTACCCTATAACACCACGTTTCATAATACAAAACTATTGCTGCCATGGGATAATGGGGCGAACTGGCTAAAATCGTCCATGACAGATTGGGAGGATCACTGTGGGGAGTTATTCGTACAATTGAACGAGCAAGCTGATATGACCCAAACCAGCGATAAGATAAGAAATGTTCCCACCCCTCACTTCGAACTATGGAAGGAAGTGGCCATGCTCCACCCGATAGATAAACTTCACCTGTATAATCAATTTGATAATGGCAAAGCGGCCGGTGGTCGTATTCAGTTTGTATGGTTGTTTGGCATCATCGGTGTTTTTGTTTTATTGTTGGCATGTATCAACTTTATGAATCTTTCGACTGCCCGGAGTGAAAAACGGGCTCAGGAAGTGGGCATTCGTAAAACAATCGGCTCCCTTCGTTCGCAATTGATAGGCCAGTTTCTTAGTGAATCGCTCGTGATGGTGTCCATGGCATTCGTTTTTTCTATCATTTTGATGTTAATCGCTATTCCGTTTTTCAATACCCTGGCCGCTAAGCAATTGTCAGTACCATGGCAAAAGCCTGCTTTCTGGTTATTGTGTCTGGGATTTACCTTTACCACCGGGATGCTTGCCGGCAGCTATCCTGCTTTTTACCTTTCGTCCTTTAAGCCGGTCAAAGTTTTGAAAGGTACCTTTAGGAGCGGACATCTTGCCATTCTCCCACGAAAGATCCTGGTGGTTGTTCAATTTACAGTTTCCATTACCCTTATCATAAGTACGCTATTCGTTTTCAAGCAGATCCAGTTTGCTAAAAACAGGCTGCCAGGTTATGATCGTGACGGACTTATCTCCGTTCCTTTGAGCACACCAGACTTAACTAAACACTATGAAGCATTGAGAACAGAATTGCTGCAAACCCGGGCGGTTAAGAGCCTGGCGCAATCGTCGTACTCTCCAACATATTTTGGGAATAGTAACGGTGTTGACTGGAGAGGTAAGAACCCTGCTCTTGTGCAATTCTTCCGCGATGTATACATATCCAAAGATTTCGGTACCACTATCGGCTGGACGATCAAAGCGGGGAGGGATTTGCATCACGAACTACCCGGTGATACGGCATCTGCTATCATCAATGAATCAGCCGCTGAAGTTATGGGTTTCGACGATCCTTTAGGTGAAGTCATTCAACACTTCGGAAATTCTTACACGATCGTCGGAGTGGTGAACGACATGCTGACCCAGTCGCCCTACGAGGTCCCTTTGCCATCCGTTTTTATTCCACGCGGCTGGAAAGGAGTGATTCTCATTCGAACTAACAAAGACGTTCCGGTGAGAGAGTCGTTGGCGACAATTGAATCGGTATTTAATAAGCACAACCCCGAAGCGCCTTTTGAGTTCAGCTTCGTTGATGATGATTATGCCCAAAAATTTTCCAGTGAAGTTCGCATCGGTAACCTAGCCGCAGTTTTCTCCGTCCTTGCTATCTTCATCTCCCTGCTTGGACTCTTCGGCCTCGCCTCGTTTGTAGCGGAACAACGCACCAGGGAAATCGGTATCCGCAAAGTGCTCGGTGCGTCCATAGCAAATATGTGGGGTATGCTTTCCAAAGACTTTGTCATGCTTGTGACCATCTCGTGTTTCATCTCTATACCTCTTTCATTCATGTTTATAAACAACTGGTTAATGCAATATGAATACAGAACACAACTTTCCTGGACCATTTTTGCGTCGGCCATTGCAGGAGCGTTAGTAGTGACATTGATAACCGTCAGCTTTCAGGCTATCAAAGCAGCCCTTGCCAATCCAATAAAAAGTTTGAGATCGGAATAAGTAATAAGACACCTTCGAGGTCTTTCGGAGGTCGAATCTGTTTCCACCTTAAAAATGATATTAAGGGATGATTACCTTTCTAGCAAGATAGACCTCGAAGGTATTTTCGAAATACTAACTAATTTTATAATCCAGCAATTTTCCAACTTTTTTAACGGATAGATTGGTTCAGGCAGAATGCGTTGATCCAAAACTCATTGCGTAGTAGCCGATGAAAAAAACATAGACAAACAAGTCGAAATGAACTAAAC
>JBGTCB010000541.1:0-3825 GCA_041748995.1 Saprospiraceae bacterium
TCTTAATTCGGCGATTTCCTTTTCCGAATTTGCCAGGGTCAATTCTTGTTTGGTTTTTTCTGTCTCATATTGAATTTGGAGGTCGTTGATTTGTTGCGTGATATTTTCATTTAGCAGGCTATCAGTTAGTTCGTGGTGGATTTGAAGGTGGTGAAATGCGGTAGGAATATCTCCAATTTCCTTGTAGGCTTCATATAATGCTCCATGACTATCACTTATGTCTTTAGTAGATTGAATAGCATCATTATCGAGGAGATCCTGAAGTAAATCTATGCCTTTTTTCGGTTGATCCAATTTGATATAAATGCTACCGAGCAGACCCTGGGAATAAGTAATAATACCGGGATTACCGGATTTTTTAGCACCTTGCCAGGCCATATCTGCGTGTGAAAAAGCCAATTCGTATTTTTCAAGTTTGCGATAGATGTTTCCCAGATTTGAATGAGCGTAGATCAGCGCATATTCATCCCCTATCTTCCTGTCTAAATCAAAGGACTGCTGATAATGGATCAGAGCTGAGTCGTATTGTTCCTGTTTTTCATAGGCGATTCCAATGTTGGTATGTGCAATAGAAATTTCCGCGGTATCTTTTATTGTCGTTGCAATACTGAGTGAACGATGATGATATTGTAAAGCATCTCTTATCCGTTTTAATTCTAAAAGTATAAATCCCAGTTTGGAAGAGGCTTTGATAATGCCAAGACTATCATTTAAGCTTTCGTTAAGCCGCAGGGATTCGGTGACTGCCTCCATACTTTTTGACCAATTTCCCTGGTCAGAATATAAATTGGCTCTGGCCATCTGAACAGCAGCCAGATTAGGTTTATTTCCCTTTTCCACATGAAATATATAGTACTTCTCAAAATATTGATCACTTTCATCATACTTGCCCAGATTTTTCAGAATGATACCCATATAGTAATACCAGACATCCTTTTTGTATTCGATCGAATGTTGATAATAACGGGCATTCATCTCGTTTAACAGGTCAAGAGAAACCTGTGACTTTGTTCTTGCAAGATCCCAGCACTTATTTAGCAGAAAATCTATTTGCACCGTATCCGAAGTTTTTTCCAGCGCTTCCTGCCAGATTTGAATATACTCTGACTGGGCTGGGGCAGAAAAACCCGGTAAGATAAGGGCCAAAGAAAACCAGATATTCCTCAGTCTATTAAGTATTATCATAGGAGTTTCTATTTATCCTCCAAATTAGTTGATTTTCGGGCTTTAAGTCTACATTAATTCAATAGATAGATTAATCCAATCTTGACTTTCAATAACCAATATTCTATTCCTGATCCTGTCTTTTATGATGGGTAAGACCAGCCAGATTATTGGCTCGTGGCCATATTTAGTGGGTCAATCTATTTCCTGTTCTAATGGTCTTAGCCGGAAGATATATATCTTCCTCTCTTGGTTTGAGAAGGAGAGAGCAAAATCTACTTCTATGGCTTTTCAAGCAGAGGGCACCTCTATTTACCATGAACGGGGGTAATAGAGGTGCCTCAAATATTTTATATGGCTTTTTGACCCCGTACCTATTTATATGGATCAAGAGCCGGATTATTTAATGGTTCTTCCTTCCTGCGCATTGACATACAGAATATTGCCAATCTGATCCAGGGTCTCGATTCCCTCATGTTTGATAGCTGCCGGATGGATACCCAATATGGTCAGATCAGCATCCCAGGATTTTTCTGTTATCATGGAACTGGTTTTGCGGTTCATTTTCTGAGCAATAAACTGAATATTTTTAGGTGAGATCGGAAGTTGTCCCTGTTCGATAAGGGAAAATAAATTCTTTTTTTCAGCCGAGATGGAGTCTTCCGGATAAATAGCGAAGATCTTGATAGCTGATCCCTTCCAATCCCTGTGACCGACTATGATATAAGCCAGTAGGATCATGAGATTGGCATTTTGGTAATCATTCGAGGTGATCCAGATGTGTATTTGTTTCTGTAGTCCGAAGCCTCTTTCGCAGGTGGCTAAGATAAGCAGATCAAAATCAACGGATTTTATAAGTTTGATATTATCGGCTATAACTTCCAGATCTTTGGGATCTTGTTTTGAAAATTCAAACAGTAATAAATTATTTTCTGTACCAGCGATTCCCGGCAGTTGAATGACTTGTGCAATACTCGATGTAAATGACGGGCTGATCAAGGTATCGACATAAAATTTACAACCTTTGGATTCGGCAAGTCTGATTAACCTTTCTTTGATTATTTTTGCCTTCTCATGGTTTTGCCGGGAGAGGTATCCTTCTATCTGATGGATGTAGGTGCCAAATCCATGTCGCTGGGAGATCCAGCGTAGTAACTCAAAACAACCCAGACGATCGAAGGTGTGCCGTGAAAAAGCGATTGCCGAGGGTCGCCAACTCTTGAACTGTTCTTTGTCGGCTTTCTGAAGAAACACCTGCAACTGTCGGCTAAACTGGAATATGACACTCTGGAAGATCAATGATATACTTTTTTTATCCTGATTGGTGTGGCTGATTCCGAAATACAACAGGATCATAGCTATAATTGAAAGAACCGCATAGGACGCACTCATGAAAAACATCAGCCCAAAACTGGATACGGCACCAAAAAGTGAAAGGTACCAACGTGATCGAAATTTAGGCCGGTACGAAGGATCTGCTGCAAAATGATTGAGAAATGAAATCAGACAAAGTGTACCATAAGTGACCATAAAAAACATCGAGATGATTTTAGCCACATTATCCAGAGCTCCGGCCAGGATGAACGCGGCGGCGATCACGATAGTGACCACCGATGCATTAAAGGGCTCATCATTTCGACCCCGACCTCGGGAAAGCCAGTAGTTGATCCTTGGTGCAGGAAAAATCTTGTCTCTCGCGATAGCCTGTAAGGTCCTGGGTGCCACCATAATTGATCCCAGCGCAGATGATATCGTGGCTGCTGCCAGGCCCAGAGGAATGATCCACCAACCTTGCCACGCAATTTCCGACATGACCAGTCTTGAAGTGTCTGCCAGATCAAAAGGATTTGCCGATGCATTTAATTTATAGGCCAGTAAAAGGTAAATAATCATGCCGATGAGGGTCGCAGCCAGTGTACCAAGAGGAATGGCTTTGCCGGGATTTTTCAGATCACCAGACAAACCTACGCCGGCAGTCATTCCGGTGAATGCTGGAAAAATGATCGCAAATACGGTAAAGAATGCTATAGGGACTATCGGCAGTTGATTTGGAGTTTGTACCGGATTTTCTCTGACAGTATCTCCTGAATCCAAAACATCATCCAGTATAGAATTACTGGACGTTGGGGGATTTTCTACCACCTCATAATTTGAGACAGAGCGGAATGCATCGAAGTCTACAATCCGACTGTATTCCGTGCTGCCCAGGAAAAATGCGATGAGTGAAATACCGAGAGTCACCACGACGACATAGAGGGCCTTGACTCCCAGATCGGCACCCTTGGTGAGCATAATATAAGTCAGGAGTAATAATGCCGGTATGCCTATCGTCTGTTTTTTGTGAATCAGCCATTCGACCCAAACCGGTAAAACAAAATTAGTGCTTAGATAATTAAAAAAAGGAGTAAAGGCTTCGACAAAAGCCAGGATATAAAAAGCCACACTGATGCCCTGCGACAGATATAAGGCAATACCGATGGTGGAACCAATCACCAGACCAAAAGAGCGCGAAATAATATAATACTCTCCACCACCTTCTACTTTTTGATTGGTGGCTATTTCGGCGATGGCCATGGCTGTCGGAATGGTCACTGCATGACCGATCAAAATGATCAATATCGTTCCGATAAAACCTGCATGGCCCACGGCAAATCCAAACCG
>JBGTCB010000542.1:0-3478 GCA_041748995.1 Saprospiraceae bacterium
TTTAGATGAGTATACCTATCGATTCAACAGACACCTTTTTAAGAATATCTTGTTCCATAATTTAATCAAAAGAGTCATGGCTCATCAACCCTGTACCATCCCGAATCTAAAGCTTGCTACTTAAATGAATTATTCAATAAATTTATTTGGTGCAAACCAGAGATCTGACCAAAAGTGACCGGCTGAAGCGATGTGGAATTCCTCTATTGGTAAAAATGATGTTGTTCATTGGTTATCCGGTTATTGCATGGGTACAACCACCTGACACCCTCTATCAGGAAGCTCAACAGGCTTTTCAGGAAAGGCAATTTGATGAGGCCTATCAGACGTATGAAAAAGCAGGCGAGGCATTCCTGGAAAATCAGCAATGGTTAGGTTATCTGCGTTGCCGGGCGGAAATGGCCCGGTGCAGTCAGTTTACAAGCATCGTCAGCAGGCAAGCCATCAAAGAAATTGTTCTTCCGGCGCTGGAAGTAATCAACAACAATCCCGCGATAAAACAATCAGGTGAGGCAGTTGAATGTTACCAATTTCTTGCCCGTCACCAATGGGCTATTGAAGGAGATTATGATGCTGCAATCCTTTCTTACGAAGAATCGCTGGATATTTGTGACTTGCTTGGTGATACTGCGCGGCATTACCGGATGTCAACGCTGGCCGACCTGAGCCATGTTTACAGTAATAAAGAACAATTTGACCAGGCCCTACTATATGCAGTGGAAGCATTGAATATTTCCCAAACTATCTATGGTGAAAATCATGTCGAAAATGGACCCCGCTACTATAATCTTGGTTTTACCTACTATCGTAAAGGTCACTTTGATCAGGCAATCCGGGAAATCAGAAAAGGAATTCAGTTACTCGAAGAAAACCAGGGACCGGAAATGCAAATCGGTTTAGGATACAATAATCTCGCTGCAGTATATGTAGCCAAGCTGGATCAGGAAGGTGCATTCGAGAGTTCACAGGCTGCTGAACAGATCTTGACCAAATACCTGGGACCCGGGCATGAAGCATTAGCCAATATATATTGGGATCTGGGAGCCATGTATATCGATCTGGAACTCTTTGATCTGGCCCGGGAAAACCTTCAAAAGGCAAACGCTATCTTTAATACCAATTTTGGTCCATCCTATCCCCAGCTGCCGCAATTGTACCACCAATTAGGATTTTGTCATGATCGGACCGGCCAGCATGCCAGAGGTGAAAAATGGCATCTTCAAGCCTATGAATTGAATCTCAATACCTATGGTTCTTTGCATCCACGCACCGGCGAATCATGCCGTCAGTTAGCCTCTCATTACAATTTGGCTGGAAATATTGAAAAATCCGGATGGGCGATTAATGAAGGACTGAAGGTAATACAGTCTCCCGGAAATCAATCCGATATGCTTCGAGCCTGGATCTATGATGAACAAGGCACTATGCTAAGCCTGCAACACCAATATATGGAGAGTGCAGCTTCTTTCGAGGAGGCCGTTAAAGCGATCTGCTTCTCCAGTGACAATGGTATTCATATATCAGCAGATGAAACATTTAACCCCCTCTATTTTACCGTGTTTAAAAGTAAAAAAACAAAGGCCCTTTTTCTGGCTTCAAGGCAAAAAGAAGACCCAGTGATTCTAAAATTGGCTTTAACGGAGGCGCAGGCTGCACACGATGGTATTCGCCGGCTTCGCTATTCCTATCAAAATGCCGAGTCGAGATTGTTCCTTCAGAAAAGGGCGCGCAAGCATTATGATCTGATGCTGGAAATATTGTTTGAGTTATGGCAAAAATCGGGAGATGAATCCTATTTATCTCAAGCCTGGCAAATCAGTGAACAAACAAAGTCCTTGCTATTATTGGAATCCATTAAGGCTACTGACCTAAAATTTTCCGGTATCCCCGGTGAATTACTGGATACCTTAAAGAACCTGAGACAGGATTTGAGTTTTCACCAGCAAAACATCCATGATCTCCAAACGGAAGGCGATACGGTTGGATTATACCATCAGCAAGTTTTTTTCCGGATTAAAAATAAGTTGTCGGTTTTTGAAAATCAACTTGCAGAAACATATCCCGAATACGAATCCCTGCAACTTGAATTAGCACCAATAAGCATCCGCGAAATTGCTTCCCGTTTGATATCTGATAATACAGTCATAGAATATTATCTGGCCGATTCGACACTCTACCTATTTACCATCAGTAATAAGGCAATTCATTGGGAAAGAACCCTATTACCTCCTGATTTTAAGGAGTTAATCCATTCCTTCAACAACGAGTGCAGAAACCTGGAGAAAATACTGCGGAACCCTCAGGAAGCTCTAAGAGATTTCCACCGGCAAAGTACCCAACTTTCCAGCTTTTTATTTAGTACAAGCCTTTCCGAAAGACTGGAATCGGTCGAAAATCTGACTATTATTCCTGATCAGGAATTAGGATATATTTCATTTGAAGCATTGACCCATCCTGTTACTAAAGATTATTTAATCGAACGACATGTCATTCATTATGCCTATTCAGCGTCCCTGTATCACCTGGAATTACTAACGAAAGATAAAATGTCCCTGGATTATTTTGCAGGATTTGCTCCTAGCTACAGTTTCCCCGCCAGCAATTCTGATGCCACCGATATGGCGGTGGCAGAGCTTTACCGGGCAGGTTATTTTGACCTGCCAGGAGCACAGCAGGAAGTCCGCGAGATTAGTAAACTATTCAAGGGAAAAACCTGGTTAGGTGAGGATGCAACCGAGGAAGTTTTTAAAGCAGAAGCCTCCAACTACTCTATCCTTCATTTGTCTCTGCATGGTCTGATCGACGAAAAAAACCCCATGCTATCCCGACTTCTATTCCATCAGCAGGATTCCAATAAAAATGGTGCATTGAATGCCTATGAAATATACAACCTGGACCTGAACGCGAATCTCGCAGTTTTAAGCGCATGCAATACAGCAGCCGGATCTCTTCGCTCAGGCGAGGGCATTCTTTCACTTTCAAGGGCATTTGCCTTTGCTGGAATTCCCAATCTAATTGCCAGCTTGTGGAGGGCTGACGACGATGCTTCTGCAAAAATCATGATTGATTTTTATGAAGGATTAACTAAAGGTTTGACAAAAGGCAGAGCTCTCCGTCAGGCGAAACTCGAATTTATGAGGGATCAAAAATCCGAAACCTACCAACATCCTTATTTCTGGTCTTCCTTTATTTTAATAGGGGAAAATAACAGCACTTTCACCGCATCATCTTATCTCCTCTGGTGGATCGGTGGCATTACGATCGTATTTCTTCTGGTTTTTCTGGGTCAAAAATATCGATTTAACCGATAGGTCCATACAGGAGGATATTACACAGGTTAAACCCGGATTATGCATTATATTATCTATTACGAGGTAAAACTGCTGCAAATACGGGCACATAAGCCCTTTTTGATTCTCACCATGATGATGACCATGTCTGCGAGTCAAAAAGCGCTTGGAGCACCCGTCTTTATTGC
>JBGTCB010000543.1:0-6866 GCA_041748995.1 Saprospiraceae bacterium
ATTCCCTAAAAAAAGTCGGATGTATGCCCGATCATGCGCATACTCTGAATCACCTTTTGAGCAATTTCATTAAGACCCTGTCCCGAATTAGGGCGGTGAAAACGGGTGCTGGCAGCACCAAATAAAACGTTCCGGCAAAAAGATTGAATAGCATTCTGTGTGGTCTGATGAGGACCTCCGTCATTGCCGTACACTTTTACATTATTTACCGGCCTCAATAAATTCATTTTCTGCAAATAATCAATTTGCCTGATCCCGTTATTCCAATGCTGATCTCCACTCAGATGATTGTTTTGGGATATATCCACAAAGCTGAATATCTCCGGATTATCAAAGGTCTCGAAATGCATAGGGTGATCAAGATTATGGGGATCCCACATTTCTGTAGTCTGCACCATTTTGCCCTGCAATGCCGCTGATTTCTGAATGTACTTTGCCCAGAATTTACCCCAGTCGGAAGTGACGGATGTTTCATTGTCCATGCAATAAAGTGCATGATCAAAAGCCAGGGAATAAGACAATAATTTGTCGACAAATTTCTTCTGATACCATAAAACCGGGGCAAGATTCATTTGGGAAGGAACGGAACGGAAAAAATTATTATCCGTGAAAACCGGATGTGTTTCTACCTTGACTGGTAATTTACTCCGTACTTCATTATAGTTGACGTTATTCTTAGGATTGAAGGGATTCACATCCCACGGATCCCGGTAAAAATCGAATGTCGCCCACACTTCGATCTGCACTATGATACCTCTCATTGCAGTTTCTTTCAGGAATTTTTCGAATTTTTCCCAATAGCGATCATTGAATTTTTCCAAATCGTATCTTCCATCTTCGCGTTGAAAAAAAGGCCATTCATTTCCTTCATCCCGACTCGACATCGTATTTCTTACATAGTTGCCACCAACCGAAAGCAAAAGATCGAGATGCTGCTCCAGGGTGTCTATCTGAAAAAGATTGTCCTCAACCGAACCACCCAGTAACAATACTTCCTGACCATTAAAACTCCAATATTGGGGATGAGAAATGCCAGGCTGAATTCCGGTTTGTGCTGCATTCGGATATTGTCCAAAAGCGATGAAATAAAGAAATAAGCCTGCTATGGTCAGAGCGATATTGGCTGTCGTGATAGAAATTTTATAGTTAAAAATCATTTCAGGAATTTATCCAATAAAAGTCGCAGCATGTTTAATCACGAATACCAGGTAAGGGGAAATCTTTTCCGGCATCTTCGATAATTAAAATCCAGTCACATCCATGACCCTGAGTCGGAGGGGTATATGTTTGGATACCTTTGGTATTGCTGGTATGTATAAGAAAAGATATTCCATACCGCGGATCAAACCAGATTTCTTTCGATTTCGCTCCGGTCATGCTCCCCTTATCAACGGTAAAAGATTCACCCCTGGGACTATAAATGATAGCAAAAGATCCATCCATAGCCCGGGCTGATCTAATCTTACTCCCTCCTTCCCGGGGGCCGCTGACGATGATCGATTGATCGGGCACTAACTGATTAAAAGGTCTTGCTTCAAAAAGGGTCCTTAAATGCTGCATTTGAAAAGACCCGGGATGATCGAGTGCCTCGTGCCAGGGAATGACCGCACCCAGAATAGTGGAGCGACTCTTATCCCACATCTGCCAGATGCTGCTGTGGCCATAAGTATGACCACAGGCTCCGGCCAGAACCGACCAGTACGCAGCCTGGCGGCAGTCATAATCAGTAAACAGATCCTGTCGGGGCGCTCCGGCGAAATAAAATCCTACCGGAATTAATTCATATCGGGGCTCACCATCCAGGGTTGGTTTGCTTGGTTTCAACTGGTAGTCGTGCTCGGCATAAAGGCCATTATCATGGTCATGTCCGCCATGGGAAGACTGATACATATTAAAATCCAGCCAGTCAGAATTGTGAAAATAATCGGATGAAAAACCGGGACCGCGTGGATGAAAAGTCATCAAATGGGCACCTCCGTCTCCGGCACGAATACCATCTGCCATGGCTTCGATGATCTGTTGTTCCACCTCGTTATTGATGTTTTCATCCCCCCCCAGAATCCAGATCAATGGTTGAGTCCGGTATCGTTTTCCAAGATATTCTCCAAAAATCCGTGCATTCGCCGGGGTGAAGATTTTTTCATCACCATTGACAGTGTTCCAGTAACTACCCCATGAGGGCAACATGCCAATCGTCAGTCCGAGAGAAGCAGCATGATCCACGATGGCATCCACATGCTCAAAGTAGGCTTCAACCGGTCTAACCGGGTCTTTTTCCATCAAGGGTAAATCTCCATTCGGATTAGGATCGGTGAGACCTCCCAGCTGTGCCAGTATTACTGCCTGGATTACTGTAAAGCCCTTGGCCGCCCGGTTCTCCAGATATTTTTGTGCTTCTTCCAAATTCAACCGATGAAAGAGTTCCCAGGCAGTATCTCCCAGATAGAAAAAGGGTTGACCTTCATTTGTTTCCAGATAGCGACCATTGTCACTTACCCGGAGGTGCTGTGTATACAGAGGATGAGTGAAGGTTAGGCCTAAAACCAGGGCAAACAACGCCGGAGACATTTTTCTTTCCATAAATAAAGAGTCAGTTTAAGAGATGAAAGTTAACAGAAATGAGCATATTATCCCAAAACTATGGAGATACATTCCCTATTATGTCAATTTAAGGACCTTGACCTTTATCGACCAGAACGGTCAACTACAATGCTACCCGGTTATTTAACTTCCGTAATTTTTGAACCAACGACAAATGGTTTCTGCAGATTCAGCTTTTGAGCGAGGAAATATGCCATGAAATTAAAGGGAATGATGTTGTGCAATATGGAGAAATTCTCCTCCACATCTGGTTCTTCCACCGAAATAACCGTGGCACCTGCCCGAGTGATTGTTTCTGTAAGCCTGACACTCCGTTCCCGCGATACACCTTTGGCCAGAATCTGGATCACAATGCTCGCATCTGCAGTTTCTTTTGGACCATGATCATACTGGGCCATGGCCATTCCGTGAAAATTCAACCGGGAACTTTCGCTTAAGATCAATGCCGCCTCCAGTGCGGTAGCACTATTTGGACCGCTTCCCAGAATATAAATAGCGGGTATCGTCTTCTCCATAATCCGGTCATATACCTCGATGGCCATTTCTTCTCCCTTACGTGCATAATCAGGCATTTTCTTTTTCAGCAAAGCAAGCGAATCAGTGACTTCAAACCCAAAGCCTTTGAACAAAGTCAACAAGGTATTGATGTACGTTTTGGAAGCGGAAAATTGTTCATCACCAGCTAACAAATCAATACATCGTGACACATTTGGAGCTGTACACAAACGACTTTGTGGATCGTTTGAAATCCCAATGTAACTGTCGAAAAGTTTTGTGCACCAAAGTGTTTCACTACTTCTTCCCGATTGGGATATAATAACGCCATGGGAAAAACATTTGCCTTTTGCCTGGTAATTATAAAATTCCGATGCAATCTCCGGATGAATAGGAATTCCCATATATTTAAAAGCCAGTGCGGTAAAATAGGAAGAGCCCATTCCCAGATAAGGTACCTGCAATGGTAAATCCATTGGGCTTGTTGCAGACCAAAATTCTATAGCTCTTTGTGGGATTTCCGTTATTTCAAGAAGCATCTTTTGCATGAATGTGAGTGTGAGTGTGTGTGTGTATTTGACAAATCAATACCTCCACCTATTTGCCAGAGCTACTAAACTTAACATAACCGGAACTTCAACCAGGACTCCCACAACCGTCACCAGGGCAGCGGGACTCTGTAAGCCAAATAATGCTATGGCAACTGCCACTGCCAGTTCAAAGAAGTTGCTTGCACCGATCATGGCTGCCGGAGCGCAAATCGCATGGGACAATTTCAATTTTCTTCCGCCAAACCAGGCAATAAAGAAAATAAAATAGGTCTGGATCGTAAGAGGAATGGCAATCAGAACGATGATCAGCGGATTATCCAGAATATTTGGACCCTGAAAGGCAAAAAGTAAGACTAAAGTCAGTAAAAGAGCGAAAATACTGACAGGTCTTAATTTTGGAAGAAATGTAGTTTTAAACCAGCTTTCTCCATATTTCCTGACCAGGATTTTATTGGTAATAACTCCAGCTACCAGAGGTATTACTACAAAAATTAAAACCGATGCCACCAAAGTACCATAGGGGATGACAATATCCGTAATACCCAAAAGAAATCCCACGAGAGGAACGAAAGCA
This sequence comes from Saprospiraceae bacterium, assembly GCA_041748995.1. GTDB lineage: Bacteria > Bacteroidota > Bacteroidia > Chitinophagales > Saprospiraceae > JABDMH01. The sequence goes on from JBGTCB010000543.1 coordinate 4,222, forward strand.
AATAAAATGACCAGGTCATTGATTGAAACCTGAACCAGAGTATAGTTTGGATCTCCATCAGTCAGGTAAGACCAGACAAATACCATCGCAGTGCATGGAGCAACCCCTAATAAAATCGCACCTGCGATATATTCTCCCGCCAATTCCGGTTCTATATAGGCTGAATAAAGTTTAGCAAAAAATATCCAGGCGAAAAAGGCCATGGTAAAGGGCTTAATGAGCCAGTTAACCACCAGGGTCAATATCAAACCTTTCGGTGCCTTGCCTACTCCCTTAATGCTGCTAAAGTCAATCTGCAACATCATGGGATAAATCATCAACCAAATCAAGACCGCAATCGGTAGATTGACATTGTAAATTTCCAGGTCAGCCAGACCCTGTAATTTATCACCGGCAAAATGTCCAATCAGAACTCCGATTCCAATACAAAGGGCAACCCATAGCGATAAATACCTTTCGAAAAAGGCAATTTGTTTCTTTTCAATTGTCATTGATTCCTGATGTAAGTAGAAGTTCCATCCGGCGAGGATGTTCGAAAGCTTTTAGTAATGGTAACTGCTTTTATTCTATGGGTAGCAGATTCTGCCAGTTTCAGTAATATTCATTTCATCGTAAAATTACGATGATTATGATACCAATCAAATTTTAGACTTAGAATATGGTTTGAGACCGGTAGGTATTTTTCAAGCAACAACTAAAACCAGCGAGGGTTCGCAAAAATAAGAGCCAAAGGAGATCCTGAAAAAGTAAAGTTCAGGTCAATCCGCATGAACAATCACATAATAAGCAAGTTTAGCTGCATCCTCCTGGTAGCTGTGTTCAGGCACGAGGTCGAAGTCGTTCTTCTTAAAAAAGGCTTTGAGTTTTTGAGGTGATAAAAACTCTATCTCAACCTTTTGATAACATTGAATCAGTCCTTCGATCTTAAAAGACAAAGAGGCTGCTTTAAAGCGGCCCTTTGATTGCCTGCTTAATAATCCAATCTTGTCAGGCCTTATGTCATCGAAGAAGGAGTGAACAGTTGACTGAAACGCCCTTACTTTTGAATTATCCATATCGTCAGATAATGTCAAAAACTTCATTTCGCCGGTAAGATCAAGGATACTTCCTTTCCCGTCCCTTTCCAATACAAAGAAAATAACCTTTGCTTTATCAATGTCTATTCCGATCACTTTCATTTGTCTAGCGTTTTAGCAATTTTTCCGTACTGTATCCTGGCACCAATTGTAACCCACTTTATGAACTGCCATTTTTCACTCAAACAGAGTTGCACTATTTCCTCTGGAACTCCCTGGCTTTCCGGAGGAATTCGTCCCTGACAACAATAGACCATTAACTATCAGGTATCATTTGTATTTTGAGGTCCATCCGTCCTGGCTCTTATCGAAACACAGTACCGGAAGTATAAAGTACAAATTTAACAAACATTTTTCTTAGTTGTTTTTATCCCTGGGCGACTGTGGAAGTATTATCTGATGAGACCATAAGCTGACATACAACCATAGAAAGTGAAAATTCAAAATTCTTGCCTTGGATAAAGACAGTCCTAAGACACCGGTGTGTCATAGAAATGGATTTCAAATTCTATTTCTTTAGTAGATAATTAAAATGTATAACCTCTTGTTCGGTTCCACCGGTTGAACGATAAAAGTCAATTGCATGGTCATCGACCTTGTCTGCCTGTACAAATATTTCTCCGACTCCGATATTTCTACAATAATCCCTGATAGCTGATATTAGTAATTTCCCAATGCCCTTTCTTTGCATGGTACTTTTGACCGCCAGATCGTAAATATAAACCTGTGGTGTTTTGGAATAGTATTGATTTAAGGTATAAGCCGTCAAACCACCTACCACCTTATTGCCCGCACTTGCCACAAAGACAAGGAAATCTGTCTTGAATAGTTGGGTCCGCAGATATTCGTTATCTGGCATATGGAGATCCTCTATTTCAAAAACAGTTTCAAATAGTTTTATCAGCTGAATAAATTTATCCAGGTCCTTTCCCGTTAGTTTTAATATTACAATATTTTCCATGTTCGTATCAGTTGTCTTCTTTCAATTCACCTAATGATTGAGTTGGAACCTGTAATCTATTAAGCACCAAGTCAGTAGCATAACTACATTGAAGTTTATTATCCTTTTCCGCAGGGCTGGGTCGGGAGCTTGAAATATAACCTTATCACTCAGAGAAGTAAAGTCTTTTGGCTATTATTTTAGTCTAGAATTGCTTAGGGTTGAACTATTCGCAAGCTCGGTGACTCAAATATATAAAAGGCACCTCTATTACCTCTGAATGAGTAAAAATTTAATAAGATGCAAGCAAGACAAGGCTGGAGGAAGGAAGATAGCCGTAGCTATCTGACTGACGATCAACGAAGTATGGCGAAGCATATTAAAGGGCACCTCTAAAAACCACGTTCAATTGTCAACCGCTTATCTACGACAAGCTATTCAAAAATAACCTGTACGATACTTCGTTATCCCTCAGTCACTTAGCTCTAGCTAGTGCTGCATTTCCAGAAGTATCTGAGATTAGTGATGAGCTTATTTTTCGTCAGATCAAAGAAGCGAAACCGAGCATAGTACCCACTACGTGAGGCTTTCGAAGATGATGAGCTGGCGGAAAAGAAGCCATCAATGGT
>JBGTCB010000544.1:0-7627 GCA_041748995.1 Saprospiraceae bacterium
TTTAGATGAGTATACCTATCGATTCAACAGACACCTTTTTAAGAATATCTTGTTCCATAATTTAATCAAAAGAGTCATGGCTCATCAACCCTGTACCATCCCGAATCTAAAGCTTGCTACTTAAATGAATTATTCAATAAAATTATTTGAATACTGGACTGGAACACCTCTTTTATCGGCCAGTCATTTGAGTAGATGCAGCTGGTAAATTTTCTGATATTTACCCTGGTGATTGGATTACTTACGGCTTTGTATCCTGCGGCATATCTCAGTTCTTTCAAGAATAAACTGGCTCATAATCATAGCAATTTCTATGTAAAGAATGGACTTCGAAGCATACTGGTTGTGTTTCAGTTTGCCATTACAACTTGGTTAATCTGCGGATCGCTGGTGATATTCAGTCAATTAAAATTCATGAGTGATAAAGACCTTGGTTTTGACCGGGACGGTTTGATGGTTATTGATAATATGGAGTCTCTTGAAAATTCAGCCGGAACTTTCCGGCAGGAACTAGCTTCTAATCCCCTTGTACGACACAGCAGCTTTGCTCAAAGTATTCCGGGAGGTAGCAGCATTTACCAATCCACTTATAAGACACCGGAGATGGAGAATTCACTACCACTTCGCACCCTGCCTGTAGATGAATCCTTTCTCTCTACTATGGATATCCGGATTACTGAAGGTCGTAATTTTGACAAGAAGCTTGTTGAAGATACGACCGTTGCCATCATTAACGAGTCTGCCAAAAGGGCACTTGGCCTTACCGATGCGATTGGAGCAGATATCTCCAATGGTATGCGGGTGATTGGCGTGGTCAGTGATTTTCATATTGAAAGCCTGAAAAAGGGAATCCAACCTTTGGTTCTGGAATACACCCCTTCTGGTAATATCCTGACTCTGAGATTAGTGGGTGATACGTGGGATCAATCTGTATCGGGGCTGATTCTTCAGGCTGACAAGTTATGGAAGGAACTTAATCCTAAGTCGGATCTGCAGTACACCTTTATCGATGAAACTTTTGAGAAGTTTGCGGAATAGGAGCAAATCGAAAGCAAAGGAATATTAGCCCTAACCATTATGGCACTCTTCATTGCCTGTCTGGGACTTTTCGGTCTCACGACTTTTACCATGAAAAAACGGGAAAAGGAAATAAGTATCCGGAAGATCCTTGGTGCCGGCATTGCTGGCATTGTTGGATTATTAACCCGTGATTTTGTAAAACTAATCTTTATAGCCCTTTTAATTGCTTCTCCGGTCGCCTGGTATTTTATGGATAAATGGTTACAGAATTTTGCCTATAGAATCGATCTGAGTTGGTGGATTTTTGCTGTTGCAGGAAGTATGACACTTTTTATTGCTCTTATTACAGTTAGTTTTCAAAGTGTAAAAGCAGCTTTGATCAATCCGGTTGAAAAACTGAGAAATGAATGAATTTATTAATATGATTTCCTGAAATGACTATGTAGTGTATTGTACTGGACATTTTAAAAGATTTTTTTCCATGGTGTTGCTAATTATTTGTCCATAATAGACGAAAATATGAACCGAACTGATTTCACACTCATTTGGCGTAATCTTTGGAAAAACTCCAATTTTACAGTAATTAATATATTCGGATTATCTGTAAGTCTGGCCGTTGGTGCTCTAATAGGGTTGTACCTTCATTTTGAGTTTAGTTTTGATCGGATGAACCCTTCACATGGTAATATTTATCGTTTGCTTACCACCTTTAAATATCCGAATTCTCCCGAAAGTACGACTGCGATGACTTCAGTCATGATGGGGCCCTATCTCAAGCAACAGAACAACGAAATTGAGCACTATTTAAGGGTAGTGTCGCATGACGAAAATTTTCTCTGCCGCTCTGAATCTAAAGAGATTACCATTGGTAGGAGCCTCCAGGTCGACACATCTTTTTTCTCTTTTTTCAACTATGACTTATTATATGGTAGTCAGTTGACTGTCTTTGACCATCCTGCAAATATTATTCTGACTAAGACCGTTGCTGAGAAGTTATTTGATAAGGAAAACCCTGTCGGGAAAACTCTTGCACATACTTATCCCTTATCCTCTGGATCAGATACCACGATTGTTTTTTTGGTTTCCGGGGTTTTGGACAAATTACCCTCCAACAGTCACTTGCAGTTTGATGCTTTATCTTTGCTGGACGACAGGTATTATCAGACATGGAGTGAGGATAATCGGTGGCATGGAGTTGTTGCAAGTACTTATTTGCATCTTAGGTCCGGCAATGAAAAAGTAAAACAGGTCGAATCAGATTTTCCGGAAGCGCTTAAGAAGGAGATGCCAAACTCTGATATGATCCACTTGACTTTGCAGCCTTTTTCGGAGGTCCATTTAAACTCTGCACAGCTTACCTATGATCAAAATAACTACCTCAAATCAGATCGGAAATATGTAGTTATCCTATCGTTGATTGCGATATTTATTCTCGGTATCAGCAGTATTAATTTTGCCAATCTGTCGACTGTTCTGGCGATGAAAAGGAGACACGAGGTTGGTGTTCGAAAAGCACTTGGTGCCACAGGAAAAGATATTTTATGGCAGTTCCTGGGTGAAGCATTGCTGATGGCTGTATTTGCCGGAGCTTTGGCTCTTCTGTGGGCAGAAATACTACGTAAACCCTTTCTTTTTCTGCTGGGCAGAGATCTGGAACTCCCAATTCCTCTTAGTGGCATGGTATATTTTGCAGGGATTGTACTCTTTCTGGGACTGTTGGCAGGAATTTATCCGGCTGTCCAGGCCGCCAGCTACTCGGCACTGCAAGCCTTTCAGAGCTTTAAGATGGCTGTGTCTTTCAAACGACCGTTTGTTCAGCGTCTGGTGATTATGCAGTTTGTCCTCGCAAGTATGTTAATCATTGGTTCATTGATTTGTTATCAGCAGTTGAGGTTTTTAGAAAATAAAGATCTGGGATTTCAATATTCGCAGGTTCTTGAATTAAACATTGGAGCAGGCAACTGGATGCGATCCCCGGCCATGAAAGAAGTCTTGGCAACTATCCCGGGAGTTGAAGCAGTAAGCAGTAGTGACAACTCCCTTGGCACAATAGATGCTCAAAACGGAGTCCTGGTTCGGAAACCCGGGACGGGCAAATGGGAAAATTTCCCGATGAGCATCATCAGAGCGGACTATAATTACTTTGACTTGTATGAAATGAAGTTTGTCGCAGGCCGTGCTCCGTCTAGAGAAGCAGCAACAAACGAACTTGAATATGTCGTCAATGAGTCGTTTGTGAGAAAAATTGGTTGGGATGATGACCCGATAGGAATGGAAATCATGCGGGCGGGGCTATCGGATGAGATGGTTGGAAGAGTGGTCGGTGTGATCCGTGATATTCATCACAATACGTTACATCGTGCCATCGAACCTATTTGTATTCAGGCTTCCGGGTTTTCCACGATCATCTCATTAAAGGTAAATCCGGCTAATTTGAGAGAGGTGCTTAAACAAATGCAGGCAGTTTGGTTGCAGCACATCAATGACCGTCCATTTGAATATCGTTTTTTGGATGCGCACTTTGCTCAGGTGTACCTGTCGGAAAACCGGTTAGGCAAGGCTTTAATTCTTGCCTCTGTATTATCCATTTTAATTGCCTGTCTGGGATTGTTGGCATTGTCTGCATTTATCATAAACCAACGGACCAGGGAAATCGGAGTGCGAAAGATACTTGGGGCAACGATCGGTTCCATTGTAGCCTTGTTTTCGGGAGACTTCTTAAAAATGGTTCTGACTGCTTTCGTGATCGCCACACCGTTGGCCTGGATGCTCATGCATCGTTGGCTACAGGATTTTGCCTACCACTTTGATATTCATTGGACCGTGTTTGTCCTCGCAGGATTGCTAATTCTCTTAATTGCTTTCCTTACCGTAAGTATTCAGAGTCTCCAGGCTGCACTGGCTAATCCGGTTGATAGCCTGCGAAATGAGTAATATTTAATTACAAATTAGGCTCTCCGGCGATTATCCTGATTCAATTTTGACTGAAAGAGTACCTGAAATTACGCGTACACGGATTCTTTCTTAAACTTCTTTACGATGAGATAATAAAATACGACCCGGTATTTATTCCTGTTTGATTTTCCAATGGTTTCAATGGCATATGCTATTCCGGAATCCAGATCATCTCCTGATAAACCCAATTTTTTCTCCATGAAATTTTTCTTAACCCGGTCTAGTTCTGTTTTATCGGAGGAAGCGACTGTTTCGGCATCATTACTGTAGATGGAGGGTCCACATCCTTTTGCAATAGCTCTCACCAGAGTTTCATCGACTTTTTGCCCCAATTTGGATAGTTCCCTGGAGTATAGTGTTACTTTCTCATCTAATTTACTCATCAGCATATAAATTTTATAAGTTGTCTAATATATTGCAGTACAATATAGTAAAAAAAACGATAATGTGATGACTCGATTCTAAATCGATTGATTCAACAGTTCAACACTGTTTCAAATACCAAATGGCTCCAGGATCTCGGCGTTCGATCGTTTTCTTATTCCTTCAAGAGGTTCCTGGTTCATTTCTTCGAGCCTGCCGTTAGATGTGTTGTGGAGCTCCCGGATCCGAATTCCTTTTCTTCCGAAGGAACAATTCAACAGTAACACTTCAACAGTTAAACAATTCACCGACTCAACAAATCCTAAAACTGACTGATCATCCCGAAATGAATTCTTCCCTCGCGGAAACTCAGGGGGCGGTTTCGTTGGGAACCAAGTGCATAACTGATCGAAAATATTCCCACCCTGGTCTCCAGATTAAGTCCGGTACCCATACCTATTGGACGGTCAACTATTCTTTCGAGGTTTGTATTTTTTTCGATATAAGCAAGATCTAAAAATATAAAGAGATTACTATTTTGATTAAAAATCAAACGATATTCAGTAGTGAAAACGGAATAAAAACTGGCGAAAATAGATTCTTCATTAAAACCCCTTAGAATCCTGGTACCTCCGATACGGTAGAGTTCATTATCATAAAGAGGCTGTCCGGAACCAATCAGGGCTGTCGAGTTGGAAAATTTCATGGTACTGCTTTTAAATAAAGGAAGGTACTTTTGCAGATTAATTGCAAACTTGTATTGAAACGAGTTTAGATCGAGATTGTTATATAAGTCATTAAAATCAAATTCGGGATCCTGGGGATCAGACAAGGATATAATAGTATTATTTTTTTCTATTTTTTTGGTTCCGGCACTTATCCGAAAGCTCAGATCGTATCCACTCCGGGGATTGAGCCGGTAATTTAGCTTTTCGAAATGAATAGCAGTACCAAATAATTTTTGAGAGACATCAAGAAATCTGGGTAAGATTCGGGTTTGTTTAACTCTGTTAGTATCCACTGTCAGGAGATTGGTGTTTAGATTTTCCAAAAAGAATTGAAAATAATTATTGTTGCGGAGAAAGTATTGGATACCTGTCTGATAACCGAGATCAATGTAAGATGAATCACGTTTATACAGGTTGAAATTAAGATCGGCACCAAATGGCCATCCAAAAATAAATGGATAGTTTAAAGTCAGATCTAGATTTTGAGTACCAGGCATAATGTTTTCATAATTAAACCGAAAGATCTCTCCCGCACCAAATTGATTTGCAAGGTCTATATTAACATTCCCTGTGAGTTGAAATCGTCGACTTTCGTTTGGACTCGGGAGTAATCCCAGAAGGATGTCAAAACGATTTGCATTCTTTTTATCCAGATATAAATTCAAAGTTGCTCCGGTTCCTAAAAAATCAATAACAGGGTCTTTCTGATAATTTATAAAATTGATCGTCTGCAACTTGTCACGAATCAACAGGAGTTTTTCACGGGAAAATAGATCTCCTTCATCGATGTCGAGAAGATGACGTAGATATCGGTCGCTTAATTTGAGGTCACCATCAATCCGGATACGTTCAATTTCAATCCGGTCATTTAGTTGAATTTCTATCTTGGCCTTGATTTTTTCCTCCCGGATACCGATGCTATCCAGGTGTACAGCAGCAAATGGATAACCCTGATTTTCTGCAATTTCTAGAATGCGCTGGAATAAATCCTGAATATCCTGATAGCTAAATAATTTATCAGGAGCTATATGGAGGGTCAGTTCATCTTCAATAAAATGAGGGATGGAAGAAAAATCAAGGTAACTCCAGCGGTATGCATTTCCGAGGTGCAGGCGTATCAGGATTTCATTATTAAAAAGCCAGCTGGAATCAACAGATGCTTCCAGATAGGCTGCGCTGTGCAGTTGTTTAAGATATATTTGACAACTGTCTTCCAGGGAATTGATCGGCAAAGAATCTGGCAGATCAATAGGAATTTTCTGATCCACAAGCCATTTTACTGGCAGGTTTTGGCTGGATAATGAGCCGGATACCAGAGAAAATATCAGTACGGGGATGAGATATCGAAGGTGAATCAAACTTCTATCTTTGAGCACTAAACGAATCTACAACGAAAAATGGCAGGCCTCTATATACACATTCCCTTTTGTAAGCAGGCTTGTAGCTATTGCAATTTTCATTTTTCGACCCGACTCGGCCAGATGGAACAAATGGTAGACGCGCTCATTGGTGAGTTGGAGCTACGAGCTGACTATCTGGGGGATGAACAGCTGGAGTCTGTGTACTTCGGCGGAGGGACCCCTTCATTGCTTTCCAGCTTCCAACTTGAAAAAATCTGGCAGGTAGTGGAAAGCCATTTTCGGGTTTGCGAAGGGATGGAGATTACTCTTGAAGCCAATCCGGATGACCTTACCCGGGAAAAACTCGTGGAATTGAAGGCAGGACCAGTCAATCGTCTAAGTATAGGTATTCAGTCATTCAGTGACGTGGATTTGAGGTTTATGCACCGTGTGCATGATACCCGGCAGGCAGTGAGTTGTATCGAAGAAGCATTTCGGGTTGGTCTGAATAATTTAAGTGTTGATCTGATCTATGGGACTCCGGGCATGCCCGAAGAAGTCTGGAATGATAACCTGCTGAAGGTGGACTCGTATGGTATCCCTCATCTTTCTTGTTATGCATTGACAGTGGAGTCAAAAACTTTATTGGCTCACCAGATAAGACATCATCAGACATCAGCACCGGTTGAAGAAGTTATGACCCGTCAATTTTATCAACTGGTGAATTTCGCAGCCGAAAGAGGTTATGATCATTATGAGATTTCCAACTTTGCCCGATCAGGACATCTCGCGGTTCATAATACCAATTATTGGAAGCAGAAATCATATCTTGGAGTAGGACCTTCTGCTCATTCTTACGATGGAGCAACCCGCAGCTGGAATATCTCAAATAATAACCGTTATATGCAAGCAATCAACCAGGGTAACTTACCAATGACGGTAGAATTTCTTACAACCGATCAGCATTATAACGAATATGTAATGACCGGATTACGAACTCAATGGGGGTGCCGGGAAACGGAACTAAAACGTCTTGGTCAACAATATTTTCTGGATTTTCAGAAAGGAGTCCAGACTTTTATTGAGTGTGGCTGGATCACTGTAAAGGAGGGGTCTTATCGCTTAACGAACGATGGAAAGCTATTCGCTGATTTTATTGCCAGTGAGTTATTTGCAGTTTAACAACTGGTCACTGATCGGTCACGCATAATTTTAAATTCT
>JBGTCB010000545.1:0-3704 GCA_041748995.1 Saprospiraceae bacterium
ACGGTCATCGATCCCAATGGAACGTATGCCGACATACCTGAAAACTATCTGACGGTGCATTATAAATTAACTACTGAAGGAGAAGGCACCCGTTTTAAGGTCACGCAGGGAGATTATGCAAAAGTCGAAGATGGAGAAAAAAGGTATAAAGACAGTATGGATGCATATGGCTGGCAAAGTGTTTTGGAAAAAATCAAGGAGATTGCCGAAGAAGAATAACTGTGATGGTATTATGGTGTTATGGTGTTGTGGTTATATGGTGCTGTGGTTTTCAAACCAACAAATTCCCCTTCGTGTGTATGGTTTTAAATCTGACAATCCTTAGGGTCCGTCCTCTCGTAGGGAGATTTTAGGGTCTCAAGGTGGTTGAATTGTTTAACCGTTTAATTGTTCCTTCCGAAGAAAAGAATAGACAATCATTTTACTCGTGCATCGCATTGAATGGTATTATGGTGTTATAGTATTGTGGGTCCTTTCCCGGAAGTGTTAGTCGCCGCCTTGGTTAGAATATTGGATACTCTTAATGCCTTTACATGTAATTATGATCCCTTGCTAAAAATTTAGTCGCTGATTTTATCAGGATCAAAAACCCACATGAACGAATGACGCAAATTTTCGGCGATCAATATTCGCCCAGTATTATCGGCGCAAATGACATTGCATTGAGCGGTATTTTCCGGCCATCCCAGACATTCCAGTGACCCTTTCGATGGATCAAAACTCATGATCCACGAATTATCTTCATCCCTGCCACCCAGCATATATAGTTTTCCGTCGCCACCATAAGCCAGTGATTTCAAATTCCAGTATTGGAAGGCCTTGCCCTTGTTAATGACAGTAGAAGTTGATGGTTCAAACTTAAATAGAAAACCATCATTAATGGTTCCACACCAGAATCCCCCATCATTAGCCGGAATGGCTGAGGCAATTCCATTTTCATAAATCGGATCAGAATCCATACCGGTTTGGGTGGGAATCTTTGCACCGGTAAATACCGGTTTCTCATCGCCGGGAGCGAGACGATAAATCCTACCTCCTTCCAAAGAAGAATAAGAGTTCGCCGCGCCCTTCATCTGTTCTTCTTTGACCATCTCAATTTCTGTGCGGTAATACGTAGAAAAATACAAGGTACCGGCATCGTCGAGCATTAAGACTTTTGGAACGCCTCTCCACGAAACACGACCCAGGTCCTTTACTCTCCAGGGAGTCATGACTTCTCCAAAATCTTTTATTTCCCTTGTGGTCAGGTCAAACGAAAAAAGGTGACCAGCGGGATAGGTTACTCCATAGATTCTCTGGCGCAACGAATCTACCGTGATGCAATTAATTCCCTGGCCAATCGAAATGACACCAAAATCCTCTATTTGCCTGGTTGCGGCATTATAAGAAAAGAGATGACCACCCGGATAAGAATTATTGGGAGTATCAAAGACTTCATCATAAGTTGAGGTACATCCGAAGAGTATATTTTCATTTCCAGGGGTGATATCGGTAATGGATGTTTGTTGGGAAAATAAAGCCGTCAGATTGAGCATGTGTTCCACCCCATCTCCGTCAGTCCTGAAAATATGACAGTGCTCGGCACCCCAGGTAGCTTTGGTACTTCCATAGACCCATCCATCTTGCAAAAGCACCATATCGGTCACCGCACTTTCACCTCCCTGAATAGGTCCTTTTGGTCCATCTGAAATCAAGATCTTATTGATGATCGCACTACGGGGTAGCCCACCCAAACGTTGAGCAAAAATCACGGTTGAACTCAGCATGGTGGCTGACAACAGGACCGTGGCACCTATAAAAAACCTACTACTTTTCATTTCTAAATCCAATTTGTAAATTGATTTAAACAATTACCGATCTTAACTACCGGGCGACTCAGCCAAATTAAATCACTCCAAATTCCTGGGTGGTACAAATTTGACCAGATAGGGCCTGGTGACGGCATCTCCTTTTTGATCAGTCACCAATTCATTATTCTGAAACAGATTGCCGTAACAACTGAAATAAACAGAATGGTCACGTCCAATCAGCGATCCAAAACATCCTTCAACCCCTTCTGCCTGACCCAACCAATAAAACTTTTTGTTTTTAAGGTCTAAAACAGTAACTATTTCAAGTGCATCTTCCAGCACCTTACCTCCATGATTTCCGGCCATAAAATACAAACGACCCCATTCTTCATCAAGCGCTATATTGGGAGTATAGTGACCTTGCTCCGGCATACCCAGTATATGTCCCAGATCTACAAGTTGATGGGTCCCTGGATCGAAGCTCCAGACAAAACCATCCGTGGTGATTGCGTATATTATATTTTGAGAGGAAACTACGGAAGCTCGAAAATCCTTCAATTCTCCTGGTAGTTCCAGATCCAGATCCATAAATTTTTCGATATCGGGATCAAATTTCGTAAGGCCACCAACATCATTGGCAAAATAACAGAAGCCATTTTTATCCATAATCATCTCCCTTACCCGATCCTCCACCCTGCTCATACGGGCTACCGATTCATAACGGTTGAGCTCCATCGTGGTGAGATTCACCCTAAAAAATTTTGCCCTGTCTACCGTGATGCCATTCAGGAAATTTCGTTTCTCGTCATAGTATAAGGCCACAATGGCTCCATTCGGGAACGGTATGCCCAGATAATCGACATCGTCTTTTGAAGGATCATAACGCAACAAAGCCGCCCCTGCATAACTTTTCGGAAAATAGGCGCGTGTATACTCGTGAGCGTACGATAAGCCCATGTATCCCGCGAAATAAAGAATACCCTTAGAATCACTGACGATATTTGAGTGAATTTTGCCATGCCCAGGCGTCTCTGCATTTGAATAAATAGCGCTGGTTCTGCCAAGTTCTAATACCACCTTTGCTTGATCCTTTTTCGGATCATAAGAAGATAAGGCTGTATTTCCAAAGCCCCAGGGTCTTTCGTATTTTTCACTTTTGTCAAATGGCCCGGTGATTGCATCAGTACCCCAATGGTCACCTCCACAATACCAAATTTTACCGTCTGGTGTTTGGGTGATCTTATTCCAATTGGTGTTTTGAGTGGAAACCCCTTTCCAGATCAAGCCACCAGCCGGAATCATCTGCAACCGTATCTTCTGGATATCGGACAAATTGATTGACTGGCACCACACCAGATTTGATAATGTCATGAGATTGATCGATAATATCAACCACTTTCTCTGTAGTCTCATTTATTCCATTTTTAAATGCAGGCAATTCCTTTTCACCGGGATCAAGTAGAACGAAAGATACCCAGGACTCTGCTAAATTCTTGAGCTAAGATAAAAGTCTGAGCCTTTCAGAAACTTTTTTTTACCGATTCATAGCATAATTACAGCCGTGTCCTTCGAGTATTATTAAATAAATTTTCGAAAGAAAATTGTTTTACCATCAACGGGGTTAAGAGAGGTGCCCTCAAAAAGTCTTCTGATCCTTCCTGGCTTTTAGCGGTGCAGCAACCTACGAGTTAATTGATTTGAGAAAAGCGATTAAATCGTTCATCTCCCCGGGGGAAATTATTTGCTCCAATCCGTCTGGCATTAATGACTTACCAGTGTTCCTGATTCTGGAAATATTAGAGCGTAAAATAGATTCTTCGGTGCCACTGGCAGTACGGATAGTGACGGCATTTGCACTTTCCGCCTGCATCCAGCCCATGTAAGTTTCTCCGGAGTGCAATTCAATTGTCATGG
>JBGTCB010000546.1:0-5155 GCA_041748995.1 Saprospiraceae bacterium
CAGCATATGCCCTCCCATATTTTTATACGCCTGGGTCTATGGGAGGAATCAATTCGTTCAAATATAAATTCAACTGCATCGGCTCTCTGCTACGGACAAATTATAGACTCCAGCGGGCATTGGGATGAAGAGCTTCACGGAATGGATTATCTTGTATACGCCTATTTGCAGATTGGTGAGAATGAAAAGGCACTGGAACAGCTTAACTACCTAAACTCATTCAAGAAAGTTTTTCCGGTCAATTTTAAAGTTGCCTATGCCACTGCAGCGATACCTTCTCGAATAGCCTTAGAAGACAGGAACTGGTCAGGTGCCGCCAAACTCCAATTTCCCCCAATCGAAATTGAATGGAGTAATTTTCCCTGGGAAAAATCCATAGTACACTTCACAAGGGCATTGGGCTCCATACGTTCAGCTGATATAGAATCATCCAGAAATGAGCTTGCGATTCTTACAGCCTCACATCAAAGGCTTTTAGATGCAGGAGAAGCCTACTTGGCCAATCAGGTTAAAATTCAAATAAACACGATTTCAGCCTGGATTTCTTTTACAGAGGGCAAGGATCAGGAAGCGCTCACCTTGATGGAGCAAGCCGTTAACATGGAATATAATACTGCTAAACATGCCGTCACACCAGGTGAAGTTTTACCTGCCGGAGAACTTCTTGGCGACCTTTTAATGGAAATGGGGAACCCGGCAAAAGCTTTGGAAGCCTATGAATTCGACTTGCAGCAACATCCAAATAGATTTAATGGGCTGTACGGAGCTGCAACTGCAGCCAGAGCAATACAGGATGATCAGAAGGCAACAAAGTACTTTGCGTTATTACTTTCGAACACCAAAAACTCTGGCAAGGATCGAAAAGAAATTCAGGAAGCTAAGGCTTATTTAGCCCACTCTAACTTTTGAATTATTTGGGTATTTCTGATATTTGTCCGGAATATACAAGATCAAAAATTTGATGGAGTTTGTTTTCCACTGAATTGTTCAACAATACCTAACTTAGCAGCGACCAGAACATGGAGGGTTCCCACAAAAATGCGGGAAGAATGTCACGTACTGTTTCGTAAGAAGGGAGCGGATGAAATTCTACTGTCTGACCCAATATATGTAAACAGGTAGTTATATAAAGAACAGGATATTTCTAATCGAATGGGAAAAATAATAATCGATACAAATTTCAATTTTTATTCTGATGCTCAAAGTAGAGATCCAGATAGTACCAGTCCGACGCTTCGTAAATATCATAAATTACTGTGGAGCAAGCCTTTACCCAATGGTAAAATTTTCCAATTACATGATGATAAATATAATGCTTATCTGTATCATAGATCAGAGCTGGGTGATTACATCTTTGGACTAAAACTACTTTATTAAATTCCACTGTTATGCGAAACGATCGTAGAGAATTTATTCGAAACTCATTTCTGCTCTCTGGGGTAGCGGGACATAATATACCATTAAATTTAAGTGAAGAATATTTTCCAAATAAAGATGGAGACCGCCTGGTTCTATTAGGCACGCAAGGAGGGCCATTTATCCGTTCTTATAAACAAACGCCATCAGCCAATTTGATAATCTATAAAAATATCCCTTGTGTTATTGACACAGGTTATGGCGCTTCGTTCAAATTGCGTGAAGCCGATGTCAACTTATCTACACTCAAATATATTTTTATTACCCACCTTCACTCGGACCATTACCTCGACCTGGGCCCTTTGTTGTATAATGCCTGGATTTCCGGTTTGGCAGAAGAAATTAAAGTTTATGCGCCGCTAGGAATTAAATCACTTCTGAATGCTTACTGGAAATCTAATCAGTATGACATTGCTACAAGAATCAAAGATGAAGGCCGACCCGACATTAGAAAGCTTGTAGCAGTACATGAAATAAAAGAGGGGATACTAATAGAAAATTCAGATTTTGTAATTAGTTGCTTAAAAAATATCCACCCTCCCATTGACCGCAGTTATGCATTTAAATTTAAGGTTGGCCAAAAAATTATTGTTTTTTCAGGAGATACAGCGTATTGCCCTGCATTAGTCGAATTTTCAATAGGGGCTGACTATCTTATTCATGAAGTCATGTATATACCTGCTGTTGACGAAATGGCGAAAAGACGTCCCAATGCAACCAAATTAATTGCAAGCATTAAGTCACACCACACCTCTGCAGAAGATGTTGGAAGGATAGCCAGTGCAGCAAAAGTAAAAAACCTCATTTTAAATCACTTTGTTCCTCCTGATGACAAGTCATTAACGGAAAAAACATGGATTGATGCTGTAAGGACTACGTTTTCAGGTACTGTAATTATTGGGAAGGATTTATTACAATATGAATTATAGACAATGAATACCCTGATTACAACAGGTGGTTTGACAGTATGGCAGGGCGAGGAATTCATTCTCAATTTTTTGTTCGCTATTTAGGGGGCAATTCGAGCCGACGAATAATGCCAGGCTGTAGGTCTTTCATCATCTTTTCTAACTTATTCAGCTTCAGTTATGGGCTCGATTTCAAATACCGCCACATTGCAAAGCCGTGAAGATTATAGCCGGAAGATCGGTTTTCACAGGATTGTATTTGGCACGGATTATCCTTTGTATCGTAGTTCAGAACACATCGATTGCTTATTTCGAAATTAAATTAAACCTGACCAGTGACAAGTTGCTGAATTTAGGTGGAGAAATGAAACACTTTTGCAATCGATTATAGCACAGGAAAAGCCAGTGTGGTGGGAAGCGAGGTAAATCCTCGAATTTGGATCGCCCTGTTTTTCGCACCATGAGTTTCCCTTATCCCCTCAAGCAGGTTTGTCAATTTCCCCACCAACATCCTCCTCGGCCACACCGTTACTCAGCATTTACCTTCACATCCTTAAACATGAACGGGTTGTCGCTGAGCCGCAAAGGCTTCCCGCTCACGGTGGTTACGTTCCTGAGAACGACTTCTTTGGTTTTAACATAGGGAAACTGCTCCACGTAAGAATCGTCGGTCATCTTTGGATTGAAATTGGCAAAGATGGCAGGACCCTGATAGTCTGCCGGATGGTTGGAGTCATCGATACGAAGGTTTTCAATGGTAATTCTCTCCGGCATATAGCAGGTGTAACCGAAATCGTGCAGCCCGGAATTAGATCCGCCGATCAGGCTGGCACTGACTGGCCTGCCGCCGTAAGGCACGAAAGTGCAGTTGCGGATGATGAATTCTCCCTGCCACGTACTGCCATAGTCGGAGCGTAGATTGACGAGGCTTCTTCCGTAGATGGTGGAGTTTTCCACGATAAAAGTACCGCTGCCGATAGCGTTTATACCCTGGTGCCCCAGAGTCGAGTTGCGGATGGTGGCATTGGCAACCCCCATGTGGGCATCGAACCGGGAAAAGGTGCAACTGTCGTAAACAAGATTCTTGCTGTAATTGGATCCCAAAATGCCCCAGTACCCCCGGTCGTTGATGTCATTCGTCTGGCTGCAGTTTACGAATGATACGTTAAGGGCCCGGTTGACGGAGATGCCATAACTGCCCATGGAGACCTGAACTCCCGCCGAGCCTATGGTCTGGTAGACTTTACGTCCGGTCAGGATGGTGTTCCTCACCGTCACATAGGAACAGTCACCTATGTGGAGGAAGCCGCCATAAGGTGCACCATGGTCTCCTTCGCCGGTGATGCGGTGTTCCAGTCCTTCTATAAGAACATTGGAACGTCTGATCGCGATTCCACGGCTGTAGTAGGTGTACTTCGATTCTGCCTGGTTGGCAATGGTAGTGAAACGTCCTCCGGTGATGGTGAGCGTGGTCTCGTCAATGGGAAGGGCGGAGATGTCCGTGATCTGATCAAAGTCCCAGATGATGGGGGCGTCCATATCAACATTGCCGTTTTTGTCAACGATAAAGATATCCGTCTGTGGGGATCCATTGTTTTGGTTCGGCCCAAACCGGATGTAACGTCTTACGTTGGAATTGGTGACGGTGACAATGCAGGTCGCGGATAGAGAGGCGTCCACTTTCTCCTGGTTCCTCCTAAGAGAAGATACCCCCTCAAGCTTAAACGGCTGCTGGTTAGAACTCACCTGGAAAACATGTGCAGTACGACTCTGCACGTCGGTATCGTCAATGATAAAAGCAGCCGTGCCGAAATCGGTGTCGGTCCGGATGAACGCCGTGCGGTTCTTTCCGCTGATGTAGTATGAAACCCCGTCGTCCGCTTTTACCGGCAAGCCGTGCTCATTGGCAAATGCATGGGTTGCCGCAATGGCATCTATATCATCGGTTTTGCCGTCGCCCCTGGCACCGAAGTCACTGTAGCGGACCAACCCATTGGCTTTGAACTTACGGGTATCCTTTTTGGAAACATTTATGATTAATTCCCCATTTTCATTTGTTTGTATCTGGGTTTTATTCTTTTTGGATATAATTACGACATTTTCAAGTGGCTTGTGAGTCTGCACCTGTGCCATACCCAGTGCACTGGAAAACAAAAAGAAAACTATGTGCATGTATTTCATCACGAAAAGTATTAATCAAACGAATCAATTTCCAAAGCGATCAATAAGGTGGACCGATATAGAATGTACCCTAAAGATCAATATAACCCTCGATTTTCACCCATAAACGCAGAAAAATTTAAATTAGATGACTTAATAGTGTGTTGAATATAGAGACATCAGACAACTTCACGTGAGAAGGACTGGACGAATAGGGACCAACTAACCTTCTAAATTCATTCTTCATCTGTTCAGCTCTGTACTTGACATTATAGATTTTTTATGACGATTTATAAAATCAATTTGAATTTTAAAATTTAAAGAAAAAGCTATGAACAACACCAGCACCCACGATGAACGTATTGCAAAAATGATCTTCGGCTCGGTCTATCCTATGTATCTCGCAAAAGTGGAGAAGAAAGGCAGAACAAGAGAGGAATTGCTCCAGGTCATAGAGTGGCTCACTGGCTTCGATAACGAGAAGCTGCAGGAACTAATTGAAAAAAAAGTAACGTTTGAATCATTCTTTCAGGATGCTGCATTAAACCCCAATGCTCACCTCATCACGGGTGTAATATGTGGATATCGTGTGGAAGAAATCGAGAATCCTTTGACGCAAAAAGTTAGATACCTGGATAAGTTGGTGGATGAATTGGCAAAAGGCCGGAAAG
>JBGTCB010000547.1:0-5275 GCA_041748995.1 Saprospiraceae bacterium
GTTGGTTCTGAACAGGTATTCGACACCAAAATGATGAACGGAAAAATTATTTCTTTTGGTAAAAGCGCTGCGGGTAATTCAGCTTTTCTACCCATCACTTTTGAAATTGACAATATAGGTAACCTTGTTCCCGGTTCAGTGGCAGAAGTCTTTTTAAGATCTTCTCCCATTCCAAACTCCCTGGTAATTCCTTTTTCAGCCTTAATGGAAGAACAAGGGAATTTTTATGTCTATGTGCAAACAGGAGGTGAAAGTTTTCAAAAGCGGGAAATAAAAGTCGGTTCGAGTGACGGAGAAAATGTACAAGTACTTTCCGGTATTGAAGAGGGCGTACGGGTGGTGATCAAAGGCGGCTATCAAATTAAACTTTCGTCTGCATCGGCCGAATTGCCGGCACATGGTCACGAGCATTGATGAATCGTCGGGAATCATGAAAATCGGGAATCGTGAATCGTGAATCGGGAATCGGGAATCGTCAATCGTGAATAATCTGGTATTCATAAAAAAAGAAGTTTTATGTTTCTAAATATTAACCATCGAAAATTAGATATTTATCAGACATCTCAAATGTTTGTCATTGAATGCTACAAACTCACCAATCAATTACCTTCTGAGGAAAAGTTTGGGATGAGTTCTCAAATCCGGAGAGCTGCACTTTCAGTTCATCTAAATCTTGCGGAAGGAGCTTCTCGCAAATTAGCGGTAGAAAGGAAAAGATTTTTTGAAATATCGAGGAGTTCAGTTGTCGAAATTGATGCCGCTTTAGACGTGGCAGGCCATATAGGATACCTTGTGAACATTGATACAGAACCACTGGGTAAAGAAATGTTGAATTGCTTTAAAATGTTAACCCGAATGATAAAATCGTGACCATTCACCATTCACTACTCACCATTTCACTACCATGTTAAATACAATAATAAATTTCGCACTCAACAATCGGTTGCTAATTGTTGTCGCTTCACTTGTGTTGATTGTATTCGGCTCGTTTGTAGCCTCACGAATGGAAGTGGACGTATTTCCTGACCTAACCGCACCAACGGTAGTTGTGCTGACAGAAGCACACGGAATGGCTCCCGAAGAAGTCGAAAAACTGGTTACTTTCCCTTTGGAAACCTCCGTAAACGGTGCAACGAATGTACGCAGGGTTCGAAGTTCTTCTTCTGCGGGAATTTCCATTGTTTGGGTTGAGTTTGAATGGAATACCGATATTTTCAAAGCCCGGCAGATCGTCAATGAGAAAATAAGTCTCATCGGTGAAAAACTACCTAATGGCGTTGGCAATCCTACCCTTGCTCCACAATCCAGCATTATGGGCGAAATAATGCTCATCAGTTTAACAGCTGATTCTACCAGTCAAATGGATTTGCGAACCATTGCCGACTGGACAGTTCGTCCAAGATTACTAGCGACAGGCGGTGTAGCGCAGGTAATTGTAATTGGAGGCGAGTACAAGCAATATCAAGTATTGGCATCTCCCACCAAAATGAAGCACTTTAATATCTCTCTTTCCGAATTGCTGAAAGCAAGTGCAGAAGCCAATGGTAATTCATCAGGCGGATTTATCAATCAGTATGGTAATGAATACATTATTAAAGGAATTGGAAGAACCAATTCTGTTAGTGATTTGGGCAACACCGTTATAAAACGAATAGGTGGAAATCCAGTTAAAATTGAGGACGTTGCGGAAGTTAAAATCGGTGCAGCACCAAAAATCGGTGACGGTTCGCTAAGAGGAAATCCGGCAGTGATTATGACCGTGATGAAACAACCTGCTACCAACACCCTTGAACTTACTGCTAAAATAGATGAAGCGATTGCCGATATGGAGAAAAACCTGCCCGGAGATATTCATATTAATACCAAAATTTTCAGACAGGCAGATTTTATTAATGCGTCAGTCACCAATATTCAGAAAGTATTGTTAGAAGGAACAGCTTTTGTGGTCATTATTCTCTTTTTATTCCTGATGAACTGGCGGGCAACAGCTATTTCCCTGGTGGCTATTCCCATTTCTTTAATAGTAGCCATACTTACGTTAAAATGGTTGGGCTTTACCATCAACACGATGAGCTTAGGCGGTATGGCTATTGCCATTGGTGATTTGGTGGATGATGCCATAATAGACGTGGAAAACGTGTTTAAGCGACTAAAAGAAAACGCCCGAAAACCATTTGAAGAACAGAGAAATAAATTGAAAGTTATTTTTGATGCTTCTTTTGAAATCAGACACTCCATTATCAATGCAACTTTCATCATCATTGTAGCCTTTCTACCGTTGTTTTTCCTTTCAGGAATGGAAGGAAAATTGCTAGCTCCACTAGGCATCGCCTTTATTGTTGCCTTATTCGCTTCGTTGGTAGTATCCATTACCCTAACTCCGGTACTTTGTAGTTATTTGCTTACCAATGATAAGATGTTACAAAGACAACACAATGAAAGTTGGTTGGTAGAACGATTGCAAAAGGTCTATGGGCAACTATTGCAAAAAGCAATGCGATGGAAAAAAACGATAGTTTTCTCCAGTATAGCATTATTTGCAATTGCACTCCTTGTGTTTACGCAATTGGGCAGGAGTTTCTTACCTGAATTTAACGAAGGCTCATTAGTAGTAAGTGCGGTAAGTTTGCCAGGTATATCGTTGGAAGAAAGCAATAAAATTGGAACAAGCATAGAAAAAACATTGCTGACTATTCCCGAGATACACATAACTACCCGAAGAACAGGAAGGGCAGAATTAGACGAACACGCACAAGGTGTCAATGCTTCTGAAATTGACGCTCCTTTCACATTAGACACTAGAAGCCGTGCCGAGTTTATGGAAGATGTGAGAGAAAAATTGACTGGTATTTCAGGAGCAAACATAACCATTGGGCAACCTATTGGTCACCGTATAGATCATATGCTATCCGGAACCCGTGCCAATATTGCCATCAAGATATTTGGGGATGATCTGAACAAGCTTTTTTCACTTTCCAACCAAATCAAAAATGAAATTGCAGGAGTGGAAGGGCTTGTAGATATTAGTGTAGAGCAACAGGTAGAAATACCACAAATTCAAATAAAAGCCAGGCGAGACTTATTAAATCACTACGGAATTACCATCGGAGCATTTAATGAATTTGTTGATGCCGCTATTGCGGGAGAAAAGGTATCTGACATCTACGAAGGTGCTAAAACCTTTGATTTAATCGTGCGCTTGGATGAGAGCAGCAGGGCAAAAATAGAAGATTTAGAAAATGTGCTGATTGATGTAAATCGTGAATCGGCAGTCGGCAATCGTGAATCGGCAATCGGCAATCGGCAATCGTCAATTCCTTTACATTATGTGGCTGACATTGTAAGTACATCAGGTCCAAACACCATCAACAGGGAAAATGTTGAGCGTAAAACAGTCGCTTCTGCCAATGTTACCGGGCGTGACCAAAAAAGTGCGGTGAAGGAAATTCAGAAATTAATCAATGAAGAAATCCAATTACCTGAAGGGTATCACATTGAATACGGTGGACAGTTTGAAGCTGAAGCAGAAGCATCCAAAACGTTGTTTCTCACTTCCCTGTTCTCCATATTGGTAATTTTCCTTTTGCTTTTTCAAGAATTCAAAACCGTAAAGTTAGCAGGTATCGTGCTTTTGAATTTGCCATTGGCGCTAATCGGAGGCGTTCTAAGTATTTACTTTACCAGTGCTATTTTAAGTATTCCTGCCATCATTGGATTTATTACTCTTTTTGGGATAGCCACACGGAACGGTATTTTGCTTGTGTCACGCTACAAAACCTTGCAGGAAGAAGCCCGCCTGCCGGACGGGCAGGGTTTGAGTTTATATGACACCATCATTCAGGGTTCAAAAGACCGATTAAGTCCAATTTTAATGACAGCACTAACGGCAGGTCTGGCATTAATTCCATTAGCTATCGCAGGCGATATGCCGGGTAATGAAATACAAAGCCCAATGGCAAAAGTAATTCTGGGTGGACTACTCACGTCCACAGTACTCAACATTTTCATAGTACCGGTAGTGTACTTTTTGTCGAACTCGAAATCAGAATTAAAATGAAAAAAATAATTTATATAATCCTGCCACTATTATTTTCAGTTTTGAAAGTAAACGGGCAGACAATCATAGATTCCGTATTGGTCAGCATTGCAAAGAACAATAAAACTTTGCAAACACAGACTAAATACTGGGATGCACAGAAACTGCAGTACAATACGGGTATTACTTTGTACGACCCTATGGTAAGCTATGACTATATGCGTGGTACCCCCCAAGCAATTGCAGGGAACCAAACAGACATTAACGTAATACAACGTTTTGATTTTCCAACTGTTTACGGTAGGAAAAGAAGACTTGCTGAGGAACAAAGTAAGCAGGCAGATTATTCATTAACAGCAAACAGGCAGCTAATATTACTGGAGGCAAAAAAAATCTGTATTGAATTGGTCTATCGTAAAAAACTACAGGAAAAGATTGAAGAACGGAAAACAAAAATCGAAAATTTTCTCACTGATTTTCAAACCAAATTAGATAAAGGGGAAGGTAATGTGTTGGATGTAAACAAAGCGAAGTTACAGTTAATCGAGATTAATAAGGATTACCAATTGAATGCTTCCACCATCACTCAACTTACACATAAATTAGCAGAACTAAACGGTGGTATCGAGATAGTATTCACCGGAACAGATTACCCCGACTATATGCCAGTACCTCTGTTTGAAGAATTGGAAAAGGAGATTGAAAGCTATGACCCAGTAAGAAAATACCTTGAACAGCAGAAGGTCATTGCTCAAAAACAGATAGAAGTAACTAAAGCCTTGACTTTACCAAAAGTAGAAGCAGGTTATCACTATCAGGGAATTTTAGGGCAAAACTTCCACGGTGCAAGGGTAGGTTTAAGTATTCCGCTCTGGGAAAATAAAAATCGAATAAAACAAAGCCAGGCAGAATTATCCTTAACCGAAGTGCAGTTGACTGAACATATTAATGAACATTATTATGATATAAAACAACTGCATGAAAAGTCTGTCAACCTGCAAAAAACAGTAGAAGATTATCAGAATGTACTTAGCAGTATCAATAGTATTCAACTATTGGACAAAGCCCTGTCCTTTGGCGAAATAACCACTATCCAGTACTTTTTGGAGGCAAGTTATTTCTATACTGCTACTAATAATTTTTTGCAGGTAGAGAAAGAGTACAACGATGTATTAACCGAATTGTTCCGGTATCAATTGTAAACCATAATTGTAGAATGGCAAAGAAAAGGGCTTCCTT
>JBGTCB010000548.1:0-7717 GCA_041748995.1 Saprospiraceae bacterium
TCGTTTGTAAGTGCCGACTTAAAGTTACGGACAATATTTATTAAAATGATTCAATTTGCAAAACCAAAACGAAAATAGTCCAAGAATTAGGGGGTTAAACCACTGACGGACAATTACTTAATGAAAAAAGTACAGTTGGGAGATCTCAGCAAAATGGGATTGCTCTATGAACGGTATAATCGGGATGTTTTTGCTTATTTCTTTCGTTGCTGTGCAGATCAGCTCAAGAATGAAGACATAGTACACAATGTTTTCCTCCGGTTACACAAGTATCGTCATACCTTCGGAGGGCATGGCGAGTTTTTGCTTATAGTTCAATAACTTAACTTTAGCCTTATGTTTCAGCATAACTTGTTACTCCTGTACAGAAGCTTCAAATATTTCAAAAGCACATTTTTTATTAACCTTATTGGCCTTTCATCGGGATTGGCCTGTGCTTTTTTAATTTACCTATGGGCAGTCGATGAACTAAATGTTGACAAATTTCATGAAAAGGACTCCCGACATTTTCAGGTAATGACGAGAACGGAATCAGGCAGTGGAATTGAGATCAGCGAAAGTACACCCAGTCCATTAGCAGAGGCATTGGCAGAAGAAATGTCTGAAGTGGAATATGCTGTGACTGTTCGATCCTGGAAAGATAAGCATGGTATCATTTCCGTTGACGATAAGTATGTCAAGGTAAGCGAACAATATGTGGGTAAGGATTTTTTCAATATTTTTTCCTATAATCTAATACAAGGAGAAAGGGATCATGTATTGAAGGACAAGAATTCTGTTCTTATTTCTGATGACTTAGCCAAAAAGCTATTTCATCCTACCGAAAATATCATTGGGAAAAGTATCGAGTGGAGTCAAGAACAGCTTAGTGGAACATACTTTATTTCAGGCATTTTTAATTCTCCTCCTTCTAATTCAACAATTCAGTTTGATCTACTATTCTCTTTCGAATTATACCACGAAAAAAGGCCACAGGCTAATGCCTGGGCGAATGGAGGAACTACTACTTTTGTAATTTTAAAAGAAGGAACAGAGCTGTCCGAATTCAATAAAACGATCGGTTCCTTTCTTCAAAAGAAGAATAATATTAGTGCCTGGTCTATATTTCTAAGACCCTATTCGGATGCATACTTATACAATGACTATGTCAATGGTGTACAGACAGGAGGGAGAATCGAGTATGTCAAGCTGTTTTCTATAGTTGCTCTTTTTATCCTGCTAATTGCCTGCGTCAATTTTATGAACTTGTCCACAGCAAAAGCATCACGAAAAGTTAAGGAAATAGGTATTAAGAAAACAATTGGTGCGACGAGGAAAGGACTAATATTTCGATACCTGAGTGAATCCATTTTAATGGCATTTATGTCCTTAGCAGTATCTGTTTTACTGGTTGTACTTTTTCTTCCGCGATTTAATGAGATATCAGGAAAGCATCTGAGTTTAAATTTTGATTTGAATTCCATTTTACCCCTTCTTGTTATTACATTTGCTACCGGTCTTATTTCTGGGAGTTACCCTGCATTATATCTGTCAGGGTTCAAACCGGTAATTGCACTGAGGGGAAAGTTTAGTACCTCTTTGAATGAACTGTGGGCACGAAAGGGATTAGTGATATTTCAATTTTGCGTATCCATAATATTGATTGTGTCCGTTGTGGTCGTCTACAAGCAAATAGGCTTGCTGCAATCCAAACACTTGGGCTATGACAGGGACAATGTTGTCTTGTTTAAGAAGGAAGGAAAGCTGGTTGGGGATATTGAGACCTTACTGCATGAGGTGAAAAGTGTTCCAGGAGTTGTAAATGCATCTCATATGTGGGGAGATATGACCCGGGCTAGTAATATTACATCGGATTTGAGCTGGGAGGGAAAAGAACCGGATGAAATAATCGAATTTGGAGAAATGCATATTAATTATGATCTGATTGAAACACTCGGTATAAAAATTAAAGAGGGCCGTTCTTTTTCCAGAGACTTCATTGGCGACAACACGAAGATCATATTTAATGAAGCGGCCATCGATGTAATGGGACTCACGGAACCAATTGGAAAGACTATTAAGCTTTGGGGAGAAGAAAGACAGATAGTTGGTGTGGTCAAAAACTTTCATTTCGAATCACTTTATGAAAATATGAAACCTTGCTTTCTACACATAACTCCTTATTCGAATTATATTGCAGTTAAGATCAAATCCGGAACAGAAAGAGAGACTCTTGACCATCTTGAAAAAGTCTATAAAAGCCATAATCTGGGACTACCATTTGATTTCAAATTTCTGGATGAAGGGTATCAAAAGCTGTATGTGTCGGAGAATAGAATTGCGGTGCTTTCCCGGTATTTTGCTGGAATTGCCATTCTGATTTCATGTCTGGGCTTGTTTGGTTTAGCTGCATTTACGGTCGAGAGACGATTGAAGGAAATCGGGATTCGCAAAATACTCGGAGCAAGTAATTTCGGTATGATGATCCTTTTGTCAAATGACTTTATCAAGATGGTATTAGCAGCCGTAATTGTTGCTTTACCAATTAGTTATTTAGCTGCCAGAAATTGGCTTGATGATTTTGCGTATCGAATCAATTTGGAATGGTGGTTTTTCATCGGTGCAGCATTTATAGCGTTTTCTATTGCATGGTTTACAGTAGCACTGCAATCGCTGAAAGCGGCCAGGGTTAATCCAGTGAGTAATCTGCGAACAGAATATTGAATTGTGATGACTAATTAGCTTTGTTACAGTTAAGTGGAATAAACTAATGCCAATGGGAAAGACAGCGGTTACCAAATAATTTCTTGTCGACATCAAGAGAAACGGTAATCTGATTTCTCCGAAAAACCACACCAATGCCAGTGACACACATGCCTACCCCAATCAAAGCATTGGCAGAAGAATTGGTAGCTAGTAATTAAGTCCTTCTCTCCCATGATCTGATCGTAGCTGACCTCCAATCCTTCAGAATAAAAGTTCATGGACTTCGATCAGCATTTAATCAAATCGATAGAAAGCCCATCCGCTTTCTTTCGACTTAATTGTATTTTAATCATACTGGTATTTCTACTTTTCAGGCTAGGTAAACAACCTAAGATCCCTATGACAGGCTACAGCCCCTCCGGTGAGTCCTATACTAAGAGCCTAAGGAGGCTGATCTGACCGGATGATTCATCGTGAAAAGAGGTAAAATGTATCTGAAGTTAAAGAAAAAAGCAAACTCGATGCAACTTTTACCGAAACCCTGAGTTTTCCCCTTTAAATGCAGGTACCTGAGAGGAAAATGGAAAACTCTCCCAGCAGCAAAATATTGACTTGGAAGAACTGACGGACAATTACTTAATGAAAAAAGTACAGTTGGGAGATCTCAGCAAAATGGGATTGCTCTATGAACGATATAATCGGGATCTTTTTGCTTATTTCTTTCGTTGCTGTGCAGATCAACTGAAAAGTGAAGACATGGTGCAGAATGTTTTCCTCCGGTTGCTAAAGTATCGTCATACTTTCGGAGGGCATGGAGAGTTTTCGTACTGGTTGTTTGCTACGGCACGAAATGTTTGGTTTGATGAGCTTCGGCAGAATAATGTGCTCAAAAATAGTCATGAACTCACCGAATCGGAGCATCATTTAACTCCCGAAAGGAATCCCGAAGAAGAATATCATCATAAAGAAAGGCAGGTCACTTTGCGTAAAGCATTGCAACAGATTTCGGATGACAAACGGGAGGCTATTATGCTGAGTCGATTTCAGGGTTTGAAATACAAGGAAATAGCCTTAATCGCAAATTGTAGCGAAAATACGATCAAGTCCAGAGTGCAGAGAGGTCTAGCAGAATTAAAGGAAATTATTGAAAAAATTGAATCTTTTTAAACATGAATGAGCGGCAGGATAAAATTAAAATCTGTGAAGAGGCGACCAGCCAGTTAACAACTTTGATTGAAGAAGGCATCAGGAGGGTCGATTTTGAACGATGGGTCAGGCAGTATCCGGAATGTTCCGAAGAATTAACCGATCAATTTCAAATGTGGGAGGAACTGGCCTTGATTTCTGTACCGGAGCCTAGTGCCGGAATGCATGCCCGTTTTTACAAGTCCTTAAGTGAAATTCGCTTTCAACAATCTTCTTCTATCGGACACAAATGGAATGCCCGGTTTAATCAGTGGATTAATATTTTGAATCCAGCTATGAAATGGTCACTCCTGGCAGCGGTATTTATAGTCGGTATTTTTTCCGGTTATTTTTTTATACCGGTTAAACCGCCAATGACCCAGGGCTTTGTCAATTTATCCCAGGATCCAAATATGATCTTTACCGAATGGCAAAATCAGGAATCAGCAGGGTCCAGACTGAAGCAGGTACAGGAGGTTAAAGAGCTTAAAAGCCCGGATGATAGAATTTTTGAAGCCTTAAATAATGTACTGCTTTACGACCCGAATACCAATGTACGATTAAGTGCTATCGAATCTCTCTTGTTCTTTGCCGATGCTCCTAAAGTACGGGAATATTTAATTGAGGCAATTCCGCATCAGGAGTCTCCCCTGGTTCAGATTGCACTGGCCGATGCCATGCTTCGATTACATGAGAAAAGTTCCCATGAACAGTGGGAGAAACTTTTTGAATCCGATCAGATAGAAATGGAAGTAAAGAAGCACCTGCGTGAGGCTTTGGAACCCCTTCTTTATTAATTTATATTAACCTTAAACTCAAAGTGATGCAATTAAAACTGACAATACTGGCATTTTTTGTCTTTACAACTATACAGGCACAGGAACTTCAGGATTCGAAGAAAATCAGTATAGTGCAAGGGTCATTTAAAAAAGTACACCTACATAATTTTCGCGGTGGAGTAGAAGTGATTGGTGAAAAAGAGACCGGTCAGATCGTTTTGGAAGCAAAACGCCATATAAAATCTGCCTCTAAAGAACGCTTGGCAGAGGCGGGCCGTAAAATTTATTTCGATACGCTGGTCCATCAGGATGAATTATATTTTTTTATTCAGGACCCCGACCGGCATTTCAGTATTGATGAAAATGGTGTTGGTGGCTACCACAGTGAAAATTGGAATCAGTCCCGGTCGAAAGAGGCTCGCTTTGAGATTAAATATGAATTTACCCTTAAATTAATTTTACCGCATGATCTTTCCATTGATGTTCATAACCATGAAAAGACACTATCGGTAAAAAATATTCATGGTGAAGTATTGGCCAGAAACCATCACGATGATGTATTTGTATCGGGGGCATCTGATAATGTCAAGGCTTTAAGCCATCATGGAGATGTCGCCATCGAATTTATTCGAAATCCGGCAGATTGGGTGGTAGCCTCCACCCACCATGGAGATATCCGGCTGGCTTTACAACCCTCTCCTTCTGCAGAGGTCTCATTGCGAAGCCATCATGGTTCCTATTTTACAGATTTTGATTTTGAGCCACTCCCAATACTGGTGTCATCGGAAGAAACACCAGATGGTAAGAAATACCGGGTTGGTAATTCAACCCGGGTGAGACTTGGTGGTGGTCAGTGCAAGATGGATGTGGAAACTCATCATGGTGATGTGTTTATCAATTCAGCCCAATAATTTTGATTTAATCTTTTAAAATAAACATTATGAAAACGAAGTGGTATATAATCACCTTACTGATGATTTTTTGTTCAGTCTTATGGAGTCAGGAAATACATGAAGAGAGTTTTGTAATTCCTTTAAGTGATGCCGGCAAGCCGGGCACCCTAAGAGTCAACCTGCATAATGGCTCGATTGCTATCGAGGGATATAGTGGCAAGGAAGTTCAGGTGGCCTTAAAAGCACATCGGCCAGCTGATAAAGAGAAGGACAATAGGGAAGGATTACGAAGAATAAGTAATACTGCTCTGGACATCCAGATCCGGGAGAAAGATAATAGGATCGAAATTGATGGTGGAAATTCGGGACGCACCGACTTTGTTGTGAAAGTTCCGGTCTCTTTTGTTCTGGAAGTGGATACTCATCATAATGGCAATATTAACGTCAAGGGTGTAAAGGGAGAAATGGAATTGCATGCACATTTTGGTAGCATTGTGATGGAAGATGTCGCCGGTTCTGCCCTGGTAGATACCCATCATGGAGAAGTCAAAGCCCGTTTTAATGCAGTGACTGCCGGCAAACCGATGGCTTTTAGTACCTACCATGGAGATGTCGATGTAAGTTTCCCTTCAGGTACCAATTTTGAAGCCAAAGTCAAAACCAGTAAAGGAGATATTTTTACTGATTTTGAAGTAGAGATGAAAATACAGAAAGCCGAGGAAAAGACATCCCAATCCGGTCTCAGAGAAATAAAAATAGGAGGCTGGATGTATGGAAGTATAGGATCTGGTGGCCAGGAATATATGTTTACCACCTATCATGGAGATATAATCCTGAGAAAAACATAAAATGTTAGGAGCGTTGTCGAAATACCCGAAGTGTGCTGATATTTAGTAAGTTGTAACCAATTATCACAAACCTTATAGATGAAAACGAAAATCCTAATATTATTTCTTTTTTTATCATCGCTTAGTTTTGGGCAGACCTTGCCTGAAATTAATGCGTTGATTGAACCGGAATTGAAATCTGAGAAAGTTCCTGCAATTGCAGTAGCGGTTATCGACTCTGGAAAAGTTACCCATCTAAGCGCAAACGGCTTTAGAGATTGGGAGAAAAAGGTCAATGCGACAATCAATACACCTTTTCACATTGCATCCGTTTCAAAGACGGTGACAAATTTGGCAATATTCAAATTAGTGGAAATGAATAAAATAGATTTGAATACGGATATTAATCAATATCTATCGTTCGATGTTAAAAATCCACATTATCCAAACGATAAAATAACAGGTCAACAACTATTAAACCATCGTTCGGGAATTAGGGATAATTATAAAATTTATGAACCATTATGGAGTGAACCGAATGGCGACTCAAAAATAGAATTATCTGATTTTTTGAAGGACTATCTGAACAAAAATGGAAAGCTTTACAAAGAAGAGCATTTTGAAAGTAAAGAGGATTATAAGTCCTTTTCTTATTCAAATACAGGAGTTGCTTTATTAGGGCTTATAATTGAAAGTATTTCAAATTCAACTTTTGAGGATTTTTGCCAAACGAATATTTTCAAACCATTGAAAATGACAAACACAAGTTGGTTTTTAAAGAATTTAGATACTACAGAGATTGCCAAAACGTATACTTACGAAGATAGTGTCGGGCTTATATTCAATGGACACAACGGCTATCCAGATTATCCAGCAGGACAATTACGAACTTCTATATCGGATTTTTCAAAATTATTAGCTGGTTATTTGAATTCAGAAAATACAAAGTTTATCCTCAGCGAACAAACAACGAATAAAATAACACCGACACCACAGATATCACAAGATGGTTACTATACTTGGTTCATCACAGCAATGGGAAATAATCTATATTATTCCCAAGAAGGTGGAGACACAGGAGTAAGAACCATTGTTATGATTGATGTTAACAATAAAAACGGAATTGCAATTTTTGCAAATGCAGAATATAAGCTTGGAGACCTATTAAGAGGAATAGAAAAGCAAATGTGGGGGAAATAACTAGTTACAACAGCGTATAACAAAAATGGCGAGATTTAGTTCTGAAACGAGAGTTTCGTGTATTTTTAGAAAGTAAAAGTTTAACCGAAAAGTTTGCGTCATTTTAAGTTGGCACTTATCTTATGCGCGAGACGTTGTGTCTCATTAT
>JBGTCB010000549.1:0-8792 GCA_041748995.1 Saprospiraceae bacterium
GGCTGAGATTTTTTTTACGTAGAAAATAGTCGGACGATATCAGCGCAAGTTGGGTATTTCAACAGTCTCCTATCGAATATTGGCATAACTGGAATGACGAAATGTCAGCATACATGATGCGTTTTTTTAATACCGTTGATACGTTTATCTATGGTCGCAAATCCTACGAAGACATGGTCGAATATTGGCCCCCGTTGACAGACGAATTTGCGACCGTAATGAATCAAACTCAAAAAATAGTTTGTTCCCGGACGTTGGATGAAGTGATCTGGAACTCAACACTAATTAAAAATGATGTGGTAGGGGAAATTCAAAAATTAAAAAAACAGGGCGGGAAAAATATGGTTCTATTTGCTGGCGCTGACCTGGCGGAAACATTTATTAAAAACAATTTGATCGATGAATACAGACTCATTGTTAATCCGGTTGTATTAGGAGGTGGTAAACCGCTATTTAAAAATATTGAGGAAATATGGAGTCTTAAACTTAAAGACGCCATTGTATTCAATTGTGGAAATGTAATCCTGATCTACGAACCTCTAAATTGATTACCACATTACTCTAAGTTTGGTTCAGGGTGACCATAACAACCAATCCATAGATTTGAAGGCTGGTTTAGGAAGTCGACAAGCCGTCAAAGACGGGAGATCATTCATCAAAAGCTGAACAGACAAGAGTAAGCAGGTCAAATATATTTGATCCTGGAGCAACGAATTCTTCATCAAGATCGGACTTTCAATACATAGCAGACAAGCTGAAGATCCAATAGTCTATTGTGTGTCACAATGGTCCTATAAACTTACTCTTCTTACTCGTAACAAATTTCTTACCTTATGTGCGACAAAGTTAAGCAGATAATCATTGGTATCCGTTTCAAAGCAGGCCGGTGTGCCATTCCCAATGGTGGATCATGTTTTCCTTGATACGAGTAGGCTTACCGAACATTGAGGCTTGTTCAGCAGCTTTAATGAGGCAAATAGTTACTCATCAGACCGGATATCATTTGCATCGATTATTAATGTAGTCATTCAGGACAGCAGAAATAAAAGATGAAATACTCATTGACGATGTAGATGTAATAGGAAGATTGCCAGGCTGAAGCAACTTTATATCATTCTCCAGAGCGAACTGGAAAAAAATCATCGCTTCAATAAAAGGTACGTAAAAATGTTGAAACCTAATAATCAAGACCGCCTCGGGCAACTTCGGAAAATCGGCATTTATTTGCATGCCATTATAACAACGAAATGCTTACCGGTAATTACATTAGTTGCTTTCTTGTTAATTCAATTTCTATTCATTGACACAAAATTGAATGCACAATTAAGCCAAATGTACCCCTTTTCGACAGATTCCACGCATCTGACGATTTGGAATGACACCGAATACGTACCATTTTTCATTAAAGGTGTGAATTTGGGAATTTCGAAGCCCGGTACTTTCCCAGGTGAACTGGCAGCAACAAAAGAAGATTATACATTATGGTTTGGTCAAATAAAAGAAGCGGGATTTAACTGCATTCGACTGTATACGCTGCACTTTCCCCGGTTCTATGAGGCTCTGGAAGAATATAATCGGATGAACAACCAAAATCCCCTGCTTTTTATTCAGGGTATTTGGCTCGAAGAAGAAATTGATGGGTACCAGGATGATCTTCATTTCCTGAGTGAGTCCTTTAAACAGGAGATCGCAGAGAATTTAAATGTTATTCATGGAAACACAATTCTGGAACAAAGAGTCGGAAAAGCCTATGGTGAATATTCAACTGATGTTTCCATGTGGTGCCTGGCCTATCTCATTGGGCGGGAGATTCATCCGGTTGAAGTACTGACAACGAATTCAAATAACCCTGAAATTACCAGATTTGCAGGAAATCATTTTTCGATCGATAAGGGATCAGCCTCTGAAGTGTGGGCAACAACCATGCTCGATTATACATTACAGTATGAACAATTAAATTACCAAACGCAACGTCCCATCAGCTTATCAAGCTGGCCAACACTGGACCCTCTGATCCATCCGGAAGAAACAGGTGGTGAAGATATTGCTGAAATCGACCTTTCCAAAATCGACCAAATCGATGCTCCGGCAGGTCTGTTTATAAGTTATCATGCCTATCCATACTATCCGGATTTTATCAGTCATCAATCATCCTATCAGGCTTATTCGGACAATTATGGTCCCAACAGTTACATTGGATATTTGGAAGAGTTAAAATCGCACTATGCTGATCTTCCGCTCATTATTGCTGAATATGGTGTTCCTTCCAGTTGGGTTATTGCACATTACTCCACTTCAGGTATGAACCATGGAGGATTTGATGAATACAATCAGGGATTAACCAATATTCGCATACTTCAGAATATTCGCGATACGGATTGTGGTGGAGGAATACAGTTTGCCTGGATTGATGAATGGTTCAAAAGAACCTGGATCATGGATCCCATTGATTCGGAGCCGGAGAGTAGAATTCTGTGGCACAATATTGCATCCGCTGAACAAAATTTTGGACTCTTAAAATTCGAAACCCCGACTTTGAAGGATACCCTTATCAAGTTTAATGAAGCTTCCAGGATTCAGTACATTACCGCGCAGGGAGGTTACACTTTCTATGATGTGGAAATTGGTCTGAAAGATCCGTTGGACCTCCCTGATGAATTGTGGCTAACATTTGATACCTATCATGAAAAGGTGGGAGAATCCCAATTACCATCCGGAGATACAATCCCGACAAGATCCGAATTTGCTTTAAAAATCACCAATTATTCTTCTGAACTCTATGTGACCGAAGCGTACGATATTTTCGGCATCTGGCACAATGTGTCTGATCCGAAACAACTGTATCGTTCTACGGTTACCGATGGTGCTCCCTGGGAAATTTTAAGGATTCGGAATAATTTTCCGCACTCAGAAGTACAATACATTGGTAATCTACAGGTTAACTATGATTTTCAGTCGCCATCATCTAGAGATGCCGTGGTGATATCGGACAAAACTATTCGACTTCGACTACCCTGGTCATTTCTAAACGTCGTGGAACCCAATCGATTAAAAGTTCTCAACGACTATAAAAATACACCTGTACGAGAGGATACAATTTCTGACGGATTTGCCATGGCTATCCACTATAAAAATGAGTGGTTCACGCATCCAGATCGTCACCTTTGGGAAGGATGGACAAGACCAGATAGTAGTGTTTCGGTTGGAAAATTGAAAGTTTCCTACCATGTAATGAGAGATCAGCTGACTGATTTTAATACGCCTGCCATCGCCGTCCGTGACAGTTTTTATTTTCTCGGACCCGACTTCCCAATGGAAGTAAATACCCAGGAAGGATTACTGACAAATGACTTTGATATCGATGGTGATATAATGGTGAGTTTAATTACTGAAAATCCGGTAAATGGACAGGTGTATTTAAATAATGACGGATCATTTTCTTATCAACCAAATCCCGATTTTAGGGGATATGATTATTTTAAGTATACCGTTTATGATGGGTTTGCTTTATCGACACCCAATGAGGTTGTTATTTTCATTGATGAAAATGTTACCAGCCTGATATCCCTAACAGAAAATGTAATCAAAATTTATCCGGTTCCCAGCAAAGATTTTATAAAACTTGAATCGCCCTCCACAGTCCAATCGATTCAGGTATTTGACTATTCAGGAAAATTAATTGATAAAAAGACTGTGAATGCAAGAACTTACTCACTAAATATATCTGATTACAGAGAAGGACAGTATATATTAGTATCACAAATTAACAATAAAATGTTTTCGGATAGATTTATTAAAAATTAATAAAGTTTATATTGTCATTTAGGGTGATCCATGTTTGGTACTAGGATTCGGATTACTTATTGCTCCCTTCGGTCTATATTTATTTCTTATCCATTTCTCCAATTCAACGGCATGAAAAACAACCGTCGACAGGAGAAGACAAATACCCAATTCCATCAATGTTAAGGGTTGCGTTTTGAAAATCTCATTCATCACCGGTAAATAAACGACGCCCATTTGGAGAAGAAAGGTCAGCAGCACTGAACCTATCAATGGCAGATTGCTGAACAAACCCTGTCGGTAAAGGAACGTTCGATCACTTCGTATGGCAAGAACATGACCTAATTGCGATAGCGAAAGTATCGTAAAGACCATTGTCTGCCAACTTTCAATATTATGGTGCAATGCCCAGGACTGAGCACCGAGTGTAATGCCTGCCATCAAGATACCCACCCAAATAATATGATAGCCCACACCGTCGGAAAAGAGGCTTTGTCCGGGGGGACGAGGTGGTCTTTGCATCACATCAACTTCCGCTTTTTCGTTTGCCAAAGCTAAGGCAGGGAGCCCATCGGTCACCAGATTGATCCATAGGATATGGATTGGTAGTAAGGGGATGGGCATACCAAGTAGCGGGGCCAGAAAAATTGTCCAGATTTCTGCTCCATTGCAGGTCATGATATATTTAATAAACTTCCGGATGTTGTCGAAGATCCGGCGACCCTCTCTGACCGCTTTTACAATCGTAGCAAAATTATCGTCCAATAAAATCAAATGAGCAGATTCCTTACTGACATCCGTTCCACTGATACCCATTGCCACACCGATATTGGCAGCCCTTAAGGATGGTGCGTCATTGACACCATCACCGGTCATCGCTGCAAAATGGCCTTTTCGTTGCAAGGTTCTGACGATCTTCAATTTTTGGTCCGGTGATACCCTGGCATATACGGCCGTATTTTCCACCTGATCTAAAAACTCCTCATCGCTGATCTCCTGCAATTCAGCCCCTGTCATTGTTAATTCGCCTTCAGCCAGAATGCCGATCTCACGAGCTATTGCTTTGGCAGTAGCCGGGTGGTCACCAGTTATCATAACTGTTTTAATTCCTGCAGTTTTACATTCCCCGATAGCGAGTTTCACTTCCTCCCGGGCAGGATCCATCAATCCGGCTAATCCGGCAAATTGCAGATTTTGTTCAATCGTCTGGTAATTAAAAGGTTCAGGAAGTTCATCGATAACCTGGAATGCATAAGCCAGCACCCGAATACCTTCATTGGCCCATTCATTCGAAATCCTTTGTAACAAGTCTATGGTGTTTTCATCTGTAAGTGTGGTGCTTACAGACTCGCTTGCCCCCTTTGTGACAATTAAAAATCTGGATTCGTAGTGGTGCACCGTGGTCATGCACTTCCGATCGGAATCGAAAGGTAATTCAGCCACTCTTTTGAATTGACCGGTGACTTTCTGATATTTTTCAAATTTATAATCATCAATGATTTTCTCGACCAAAGCCAATTCGGTCGACTCTCCAAATGGCTTATTTTGATCATCGAATTGAATATCATGATTTAGCGCCATGCCTAACGTAAGCATGGATAAACCTGACACTTTTTCAACATCCGGGGCGTCAAATATTTCCACCACCTTCATCCTGTTCTGAGTTAAAGTTCCAGTCTTATCACTGCAGATAAAAGTGACTGAACCCAGCGTCTCTACTGCCGGAAGTTTCCGGACCAATGCATTTTTTTTTGCCAAACGCGAAGCACCCCTTGACAGTGCGATGGTAATCAAAGCCGGCAGCGCTTCGGGAATTGCCGCCACTGCCAGGGTCACTGCAACCAGCAGGATTTTAAGAGTATCTTCACCTCGCAATACACCCGAAACAAAAAAAATGATACAAATCGCGATAATAATGTAGGACAAATTTTTTCCAAATTTGGCCATGCGTTCCTGTAAAGGTGTTACTCCTTCTTCTTCCTGGAGCATGCCGGCAATTCTACCCAGTTCTGTAGACATTCCGGTAGCAACCACCACTCCTTTTGCCCTTCCATTGGTCACCATTGTTCCTTTAAAAGTCATATTCAACTGATCACCAAGAGGAATTTTTACTGTGCTCAGATCCGTTGCAGATTTATCAATTGGGACTGACTCACCTGTCAACGAAGATTCATCAACCCGCAATGCATGAACATGTAAGAGACGGATGTCCGCAGGTACTACATTACCGGCTTCCATTGCCACAATATCTCCCTGTACTAATTCTGTAGAAGAAATAAGGATCGGCTTACCATCCCGGATCACCTGCGTTTGGGTGATGGTCATTTTTTTGAGAGCTTCCATTGCTTTCTCAGCACGGTACTCCTGAATAAAACCTACAATAGCGTTTAGTAAAATAATGACCAGAATGATAATAGTATCGATCACATCACCGACTATACCGGATAAAATGGCAGCTACAGCCAAAATCAAGATCATAAAATCTTTAAACTGCCGAAAAAATAGCATCCAGGGCGAAATCTTCTTTTTCTCGCTTAGTACATTATGACCCAATTCAGCCAATCGTTTTTCAGCCTCAATCTTACTTATACCCTCCGGTGCGGAGTGAAAGTGTGTCAGAATTTCCGTAATGGATTGGTTATAGAAATTCATTGTTTAAGAATATGTCATGCTGCAATATCATATCTGACAGGAAAATTTAAATATATCAAACCGACCATCAAATTCCGGCGAATATGTAACTGCTGACATCAGAACGAGCCCAATCCAGGCTTTGTTCAAACTGACAGTTCGTTGACTCGATCACCATAGTCGAATGCTTCCTATAAATTTCAGGAAATTTTTGTATTGAAGGTCATTCATGTGAGAGGTCATACTCCCAGCTTCAATGTCAGACAGTTCAGGGCCCTGCCACTTTGAGCTGATTTTTTGGATTTTGCTTTTAAATTAGCAATAATGGATGTAATCATCGTACCTACTGACTTTTCAGACAATGCTGAACGTGCACTTGACCAGGCCCTCTTTCTTGCAGAAAAAACTGGAAGTGAAATTGAGATTCTCCATACGATTGAACTTGAGGATGCAGAATCAGCTTACTTCCAGATGCGGGTTATGACTGATGCCCGGAATGCGGAGACCCGAATAAACAATCTGGTGAAAAGAAGAATGAAAGTCTTAGGAATGTCACAAGACATCATTTACAGAGTACATGTTCATTATAAGCAAAATTTTGAAGAGAGCATTCAGGAGTTAATTAAACAGACAGGAGCCAAACTGGTGGTGATGGGTTCTAAGGGCAGCAAGAATTGGTCCGATAAACTATTTGGAAGCTACACGGCAAATCTAATTGGCAAGGCAATCATACCTGTACTATGCATTCCTTCAGACTGGATACCGGCACCATGTACCAAATTAGCGGTTTGTATTGAGCCAGACCAAATGCAAAAATATAATGACGAGGCTCTTTCATGGGGTAGGTGGATGGATTGCGAGCTTTTGTGGTTGCATTTTGCCACAGCTTCGAAAACGGTGACACCACCGGTCATTTCAGAACCTTTTGAGAGTGTCATCTCTGCTTCTGAAGCTCCACTCTACCAGAGGATCGTAGACCATAGCCGGGAATTGGAAGCGACGGTGATAGCCATGTTTGTCCAGCCCCGTTCCTTTTTTCAGAAACTGTTCGACCCCAGTCTCACGAAAAAGACCGCGGGTCTGATTGCTGCCCCATTGCTTGCCCTGCCTGGAAAAAGCCAGGAGTAGAACGCAAATGGAAATGCCCAATTTGCGTTGTTATTTTTCACATCATTTTTCTTGTAAAAAGATGTAACCCTACCCGGCTTCAGCATCACCTGAGTAGTTCACCAGTCTCTAATGAATCTATTTCATAAGCATTTCCAGACTTCCTAAGGAGGAAAAATCCGGCAGTACCACCAATTAAGGAAGCAACAAGGACTGAAGTTTTGGCCTGCAGAATGTGTAAACTATCGGTCAATGCAAGTTCTGTAATAAAGAGTGACATGGTGAATCCCACTGCTGCCAGAAGTGAAACACCATATATTTGACGCCATGTAACACCAGCTGGTAAACTGGCCCATTTTAAGGCAACCATCAGATGTGCAACTCCCGAAATACCTACCAGTTTTCCAATGACCAGTCCGAAAATAATGCCCAGACTCACAGAACTGGCGATATTGGTGATAAAATCACCGGAAAAGGTAATCCCGGCATTGGCTAATGCGAATATGGGCATGACCACAAACACCACCATAGGGTGCATTCCATGTTCAAGTCGCTGGAGTGGTGGGAGTGCCGCTTTAGTATAGAACCGGATCTTCTCAAGAACCTGCAATTGTTCTCCTGTAACCGTAGAAACTTCATTCGTTTCAGCCTGTTCAAATTCAGCAACTAATTCACGAACTTTCTCTGCAAATTGTTTGTCTCCCAGTGCCACATTAGCCGGAATAGTCAGTGCTGCCAGCACCCCTGCCACAGTCGCATGAATACCAGATAATAAAAATGCCAGCCATAATCCACCGATACCCATCACTCCGTAAAATACTGTATTGCGTACCCCTAAAAGATTGGCAGTAACCAGTACACCCAGAAATGCGCCTCCAATACCCAGATTGAGGAGAGACAAATCCGAAGTATAAAATATCGCAATGACCAGCACGGCTCCCAGGTCATCAGCAATTGCAACCGCCGTAAGGAAAATTTTTAGAGAAACCGGTACCCTGTCCCCCAAAAGGTAGATCAAACCGAGTGCAAATGCGATATCGGTAGCCATGGGTATTCCCCAGCCATGGGATGTGGCTGTCCCATGGTTAAAACAAAGGTAGATAAAGGCAGGCAAAATCATGCCACCCAGACCAGCTACAACTGGCAAAACAGCATCTTTGGGTGTGGACAATTCACCTGTCATAACTTCACGCTTTAGTTCCAGTCCGATCACAAAAAAGAAAACGGCCATCAAGCCATCATTTATCCAATGATGCAAGGTTTGCTCCACG